>JBBDMQ010000140.1:0-5093 GCA_040878245.1 Microthrixaceae bacterium | reverse complement strand
TCACCAACTGTTCTTCGCTAATCCATCAGCCAAAGTGATTGCAGTTCGTGTGACGGCGTTCAACTCGGCTGGTTCAGTTGGGCAGCCCAAAGTTATTGCCGCACCAGCTCAGCAAGTCACCGTTTTGGATGTCAACACAGTCTTTGGTGCGAGCGAGCTTTCGGTGATGGCTGAGTTTGATTCGGGCGCGCTTTCGGTAGAGCATCAAATCGTTACGCCTACTTCGGCAGACACGGTGCCCTGCTCAACCACATCCTCTGAGCGCTGGTTTTTTCCAGCTCAAACCTCGCTACTTGGCAGTTCTGCTCGTCTTGTTCTGTTCAACCCATTCTCGGCTGACGCAGGTGTTGATATAACTGCTGCTGTGGTTGATGGGCTGCGATCACCAAAAGAGTGGGCTGGCATAGTGGTTCCTGCTGGAACATCTCGAGTAATTGATCTTGGTGAGTTTGTTCAGAGACGCGATCAGTTTGCTGTGGCAGTTCGACTTCGCAACGGCAGCATGATTGCTGAGTCTGCACAGAGCTTTGATATTGCTGCCTCGGGCGATACACCGCCACAAAGAGGACTTCGCCTGCAACTTGGAGTTCCAGAGGCCAGACCAGGGTGGACCTTCGCTGCAGGCTTTAAGGGCCCTGGAGTGAAGCAAGAACTCGTTGTGTACAACCCAGGCAGGAAAGTAGCCAATGTCATCGTTCAAGTAACGCCGTATGGGGGAGCTGTTGACCCTCCAGAGCCTTTCGAGCTAACCGTGCCGGCCAAGAGATTTTTGGTCCTTGACCTCAGCGCAGAGTCGCGTATTCCAGACACGGGGTTTTTTGCCATTCGAATAGAGACTGCGGCCAAGACTCCGGTTGTTGTCGCTCGAACAACGCAACTTTTTGGTCCACCCGTCTTGGACGCCGACCCAACAGTCGGAACTCGGCCGAATGAAACTTTGGGTGCTGCAATCGGCACTGCCACCCCAATCTATTCAAGGCAATGGACTCTGCCAGCAGTGCAGACCGGCCCTGAACAGCAGCCGATGGTATTCGTGCATAATCCAACTGACGGAATTCTGACGGTAACCGTGCGGGCGCAGGCTGTTGAAGATAATCCCATTGAGATTGCAACCGATCAAGAGGTCGCAGCTGGTGACAGCATCTTTGTTTCACTTTCAAACCCACAGCTTGCCGGGGGCAGTCCTTTCAGGGTGGAAGTAATAGCTAGCGACTCAGTAGCTGTAGAGCAACTGCTCACCTTTCCGGCGCAGAACGACCTGTCGTTCGGCTCTGCTGTTGCAGTCTTTGGGCGCCCCTGATTTTTCTGGCTTCTCCCACTGCGGCACACTCTGCTTGTGGATCGCCTGTTGCCAGCACTATTTCTAGCTGTAGTGGTCATTGCAGTTGCCATCTTTCTGCAGCGCAAAAAGTCGGCAGGCCCAACAGATGCCATCACCGAACACCGTGCGCCAACTCAACTCGAGCGCTCCGAGTTCGACTCTCCAAACAAGCCTTGGCTAGTTGCTGTATTCACCTCGACCTCTTGCAGTACTTGTGAGCAAGTCTGGGCTACGGCAGCTGTGCTCGAGTCTGCCGAGGTAGCAGTTCAGCAGATTGAAGTCACGCAGTTCCCCCGGCTCCATGAGAAATATGCAATAACTGCGGTGCCTATCGTTGCTCTAGTGGGCAAAGACGGCCTGGTGCAGGCTTCATTTCTTGGGCCGGTAAGCGCAACGCATTTATGGGCTGCGGTAGCAGAACTGCGCAACCCGGGCAGTGTGCCGCCAGGGTGCACAGACCACTAGTTAGGCAGTTTCGGGGCCAATTGCTCCGGGGGTTTGAAACCCTGCCGCAGGCGTTGGTTGGGTTGGGGTTGGCTGGACTGGCGCAGTTGGAGGGGCTGGCTGTGCAGGCAGGACGGCTGCTGGGTCTGGCACTGTGCCATCAATAGGGTTCTGAGACTGCTCGATGCTGAGGTGTGCCGGGATGGGCGGGGGAGTTGCCGCTGCTGGAACAGCTCCCTGAGTAGAATCTACTGAAGCTGGTACCCCATCAGCGGCTCCGTTGAGAGCTTGCGTGATCAAGCGATTGACCTCATGACCAGAGATGGTCTCTTGTTCGAGAAGGCCATGCGCAATCAGGTCAAGTGCGTGGCGATGCTCCGTCATCAACTCGGTGCAACGGTCTTCGCCTTCTCGGAGCATTCGATCAACTTCGTCGTCGATCAGCCGGGACGTATCGTCAGAGAACTCGCGCTGTTGGCCAAAGTCCTCGCCAAGAAACACGGGTCCCGAGCCACTCCATGCGCGTGGACCAATACGGTCACTCATACCAAACTCGGTCACCATTCTGCGTGCTCGTTCAGTTGACACTTGCAAGTCATTGCTGGCACCAGTTGAGCGATGATTAAACACAAGCTTCTCGGCAACACGACCACCCATGGCCACCACGATCGACTCCTCTAAATATTCACGGGAGTAGGAGTGGCGCTCCTCTTCAGGAAGCTGCATCGTTAAACCGAGCGCCATTCCACGAGGCAAAATAGTTACCTTGTGAACGGGGTCAGCATTGGGAAGTAATGCAGCGCACAAAGCGTGACCAGCCTCGTGGTAAGCCGTGATTTCTTTTTCGCTATCTGACAGCACCATTGACTCGCGACGTTGACCCATAAGAACTCGGTCTCTGGCGTCTTCGAAGTCGTGCATCTCAACAATCTTTGCGCCACGCCGCACTGCTGTGAGCGCAGATTCGTTGACCAAGTTAGCTAGGTCGGCACCAGACATTCCGGGAGTCCCTCGAGCAACGAGTGATAGGTCGACTGACTCACCCAGTTTTTTATGCTTCACGTGCACTTCAAGAATGGCCCGACGGTCCTCAAGTTCGGGCAATGGCACAACTACTTGGCGGTCAAAGCGGCCTGGGCGAAGCAGCGCTGCATCCAAAATGTCTGGACGGTTTGTGGCTGCGATCATGACCACCCCATCGGTACCCTCAAAACCGTCCATCTCAGACAGCATCTGATTGAGTGTTTGCTCACGCTCGTCGTGGCCACCGCCCATACCAGCACCACGCTTGCGACCAATGGAGTCAATTTCGTCAATAAAGATAATGGCTTTGCCATGCTTGCGAGCGGACTCAAACAGATCCCGAACTCGTGATGCGCCAACACCAACAAACATCTCCATAAAGTCAGAGCCAGAGACAGACAGGAATGGAACTCCGGCTTCTCCGGCCACTGCTCGTGCAATCAGAGTCTTTCCGGTTCCCGGTGGGCCAACAAGTAGCACGCCTTTAGGAATGCGGGCGCCAATCTCCAAAAATCGGTCAGGCTCTTGAAGGAAATCTACAACTTCTCGGATTTCTCGCTTCACTCCTTCGTAGCCCGCAACATCGGCGAACAACGTGGCGGGACGCTCTGTGGAGTAGGTCTTTGCCTTGCTGCGGCCGATGGACATAATGCCGCCCATCTGCCCTTGAGCCCGGCGTTGCATCCACACAAAGAAACCAATAATCAACAGAATCGGCAGCATCAGCGGAATGATTTGCATCAGGAAGCCAGCTGTCGGAGTGTCGAACTCGACATCCACATTCTTCTCGTCCATAAGCAACAGCAGTTCCGGCGGAGGATCGGTCGGTCCAGTTGTTGTAAATACTTCGCCGCTCTTTAGTTCTCCAGTGATAGTTGCGTCAACGTTGTTCCAAGTGACGCTTTTAACGTTTCCGTCTTCGATCTCTTGAGTGAACTTTGTATAGGGAATGGGCTCCGAAGTCTTGGAGGACAACTGCATTGCGCTAATGACCACTAGCCCGACTACCAGAACAAGCACCCAGACCAGCCAAGAGGGCAGGTTGCTCGCACGTCCGCCAGTACTGCCAGTACTGCCAGATCCAGAGGGGGAGGGTTTGCTTTTCTCTTCAGGCATGACCACAGCCTAGAAGGAGTTGAGGCGTTCGCCTTATCGAGATCCCGAAGACTGTGAGAAAACTCGGCTGATTGAAGGTAAATCGCGATGAGTTTTGCCTAAAAATCCCCAGCATCCGCAGCAAGAGCTTCGTGCGCAAGTACCTTCTGCATTTGTGAGCCGGAGCTGCGCTAAACCAACTTGTTCTCAAACAGCCATTGCGATCATGTCGTATGCCTATGCAGAGGGCGTGGTTTGGCTTGAGCCTTTGAGCCCCGAATCACACCCCATGGTTCATGACCTTTGTGCTCAGCACGCCGCAAGCGTTCGCGTTCCGCAAGGCTGGGAACTGCGAGACGAGTTCCATCAGCAGTCAGCCACGCTCCTGCCTCAATCTCTTCATCTGGGACCCGGGATGTATCAAGAGCCTGAGCAGCTCAATCTGATCGTCGCTTAAGTCAAGTATTCTGCAGTCAGGTAATCTTCACACTCATGCAACCCCTGTGTGGCCCCAGCCTGTGATGCAATTTAGGCAGAAGGGCTCTCCAGATCACGGCCTAGTGCAGGGCTGGGGACTTGGAGATGTAGCCATCGGCATCTGCGCAAGCATTTTTTTGTCGGCTGTTTTGGGTAGCCTTCTCTTAGCGGTTGCAGGGTGGGAGTCATCCACAGGCACACCGATTTGGGGTTTAGCGCTCTTGCAGGTCCCATTGTGGGCGGGCTACCTAGGAGCCGTGTTTTTTGCTGGCTCAAAGGGCCAAGGAGTCGTAGCGGACTTCGGCCTGCGTATGCGTTCCCTAGATGCGCCGCTTGGGCTTGCTCTTGGAGTGGCATGCCAACTTGTTGTGCTACCGCTTATTTATACGCCAATTTTCATTCTTACGGGCACAGATGCCAACGAGTTATCTGCTCCGGCCGAAGAACTTGCAGGGCGTGCCGATGGCAAGGCCAGTTGGCTACTCTTTGCGCTTCTGGTAGGCGTTCTAGCCCCCGTAGTCGAAGAATTGTTCTACCGAGGCCTATTTCTGAGGTCACTGGAGAAACGTCGGTTGCCGGCTTGGGCTGCAGTGCTGTTGAGTTCATTTGTCTTTGCCGGAATGCACCTTCAGGCACTTCAATTTCCCGGTCTTATGGTGGTTGGCCTAGTTGCAGGAACGCTCGCGGTTTGGACTGGCCGTCTAGGGCCAGCTATCTGGTTGCATATTGGGTT
>JBBDMQ010000139.1:0-1013 GCA_040878245.1 Microthrixaceae bacterium | reverse complement strand
ATGCCGCAATGGAACCACGTTTCCGTGGTGCAGCGGCGATCATCGTGCGCAGCTTTGCCCGCATCCACGAAGCAAATCTGAAAAAGCAGGGCGTCTTGGCTCTCACTTTTGCTGAGCCGGAGATCTATAATCTGATCGGCGAAGACGACCGAATAAGCATTCTCGGCTTAGCTGACTTAAAACCCGGCAAGCCTGTGGAGTGCATGCTGACCAAGCCTGACGGAACCTCAATCACCTTTCTTGCCAATCAGACCATGAGCCCCGAACACATTGAGTGGTTCCGAGCCGGATCGGCCTTAAATATCATCAGAGCGCGCACCGCTTAAACCTTTAAGTAGCAAATTGCTCGCTGCGGTAGCGAGCAGATCAGGGTCTTGAGTGAGTAGCAAAATGAACGTTCTCAGCACACAACGAAGTCCGAACTTTCTGTCTCCCGCAGAACCGCTCGGTTATTCGGCAGGAATTGATGGGCTGCGCGCTCTTGCAGTCAGTTTTGTGCTCTTCTTCCACGCCGACTTTCCTTGGATGCAAGGGGGATTTCTTGGCGTCTCCATGTTCTTTACCCTGTCGGGATTTCTCATCACCGCATTGTTATTGCGTGAGTGGTGGGCCACCTCAGCCCTCGATGCAAAGGCTTTTTGGAGCCGACGCTTACGTCGTCTTACTCCCGCAGCTTGGACAGTTCTTGCGGGTGTTCTGTTGCTCGGAGCGCTACAAGTCTGGGATGACAGTCAACTCAGAAGCCTGAGAACAGATCTGCCATGGTCCCTTGCCGATCTGTTGAATTGGCATTTCATCAAGGTTGACAATAGCTACGGAGGCAGTTTCTCTGCCGCTTCCCCCGTGGAGCACTTTTGGAGTTTGGCAGTAGAGACGCAGTTTTATGCACTACTCCTGATCATTCTTATTGTTGTCTTGTGTGCTGGAAAGACAGTGCCCCGTCGAATACGACTCAACCGTTTAGTAGTAGTCCTCACAGTGGCAACGTTTCTTTCGGCTACTGCAAATCTGCT
>JBBDMQ010000138.1:0-1016 GCA_040878245.1 Microthrixaceae bacterium | reverse complement strand
TAGTTGACTTGCCACTATCAACAGCGTTGCGTGCGGTGGTGTCTGAGCGTCAACTTTTTGAACGAACTGTCGGATTCTGGTGGGACCACCTCAATGTGGATATAAATAACAACGCGGCGCAGAATCATTGTACAAGCTACGACGCCGATGTGATTCGCAGCCATGCATTTGGCAAGTTCTCAGACTTGCTCATGGCCTCTGCTAAATCTGGTGCCATGCTGAACTACTTAGACCAGAGCAGTAGCCGTGCAGATGGCCGACGGGTACCAAATGAGAATTATGCACGCGAACTCATGGAGCTTCACACTGTTGGAGTAAACGGTGGGTACAGCGAAGCGGATGTTGTTGCAGTCTCATATCTGTTCTCTGGTTGGACTCTGAGCAATCAATGGACTGGAACATTCGCGTTTAACTCGGGGCGTCATTCGCTCGGACCGTTCAGTTCTTCAGCAACAACTGTGTTGGGTTGGACTCGAGGCTCTCTGACTGGGGTTGCTGCCGGCGAGTCATTTCTTCGCCATCTAGCACGTCACCCTGTCACTGCTCAGCGCCTGGCGCACAAACTTTGCGTTCGCTTTATAGGCGAACACATTGGAACCAACGACGCAGTCGTTCTTTCAGCACGAGATGCCTACCTAGCAAATGACACCGCAATTGTTCCCACACTTCGCTCGATACTGACCTCTGCTGAGTTTGCTCAATCTGCCGACAAAAAAATCCGTCGTCCTCTTGAACTCCTGACAGCAGGACTTCGCGCTACTTGCGATGCGCCCTTCACGAGCAGCACGGCCGAAGACACCAAATGGAACTTTCATGGAATCCTGACAGCACTCAGCGCAATGCCGCATCATTGGCCAACTCCAGATGGCTACCCAGACAAAGACGTGGCTTGGGTGAGCGTTGGTTCACTGATCGGCCGCTGGAACCTAGCTACTTTTCTTGGAAACGGTAACATCCCCGGGTTTGTTCGAGACTGGTCCACGCTTCCAGCATGGACCTCTGGTTCCACTGTTGGC
>JBBDMQ010000137.1:0-1018 GCA_040878245.1 Microthrixaceae bacterium | reverse complement strand
GGACCCCCTATAGGGGGTCCCTCGCAAGACAAAACGAAGAGAGAAGGGGGGTTAGGCGTTGAGGGCGCCGGTGATGATGAGCCCTGCGGTAAGTCCAGCGATCACAATTCGGTACCAGCCAAAGATAGCCAGACTGTGTTGTTGTAGATAGGTAATCAGCCACTTGATAGAAAGGACCGCTGCGAGGAAAGCAAAGATCAAACCGATCACGGGGTTCACGACCCCAAATTGCGTAAACAGGTCTCCGCCGTCTTTGAGCATTGAGTACCCGCTTGCTGCGCTCAGGGTCACAAACCCAAGCAAGAAGCTGAACTCAACAGCTGCGCTCATGCTGACCCCAACGAGCAGGGCTCCCAGAATTGCGGCTAAAGATCGACTCGTTCCCGGCCAAAGTGCAATGCACTGCACTAATCCAATGATAAATGCTTGGCGAACGGTGATCTCTAGCAAACGGTCTCTGCCTGGCTCCTCTGCTTCGCCCTTATGCGGAATCTTTCCGGCTCGCTCTAATCCCAAGATGAGTAGGCCGCCAACAAGCCAAGCAAACACAATGGTCCATGAAGAGAACAGAACCTCCTTGATTTTGTCGTCAAGCAAGAACCCCAAGACTGCAGCTGGGGCGAAGGCCACGATCAACAAGACAAGCAAGTGCCTGCCTCCCGCCGACTTGCCGAAGACACCAAGGATCATGTCTCTGAATCGCTTCCAGAACAGTCCAGCCACTGCCAATATCGCCCCAAATTGAATGGCAATCGCATAGGTATCAGCGGCGGCGATATCGGCCGGAGTCGTTCCAAGCCCCATAAAGTCGGATGCCACAAGCAGGTGACCCGTGGACGAAATCGGCAAGTATTCGGTCACTCCTTCAACGATTCCGAGTACAGCAGCGCGCCAGGCCGTCATGGCAGTTTCGGTGGATGAGGCAGCCTGAGCGCTCAGAGCAGCGGCCGCCGAGGGTTGCACCACAGCAAGTACTGCGAAAGCGGCCACCGCCACAGCAGTAGTGGCCCGAAGGGCT
>JBBDMQ010000136.1:0-5159 GCA_040878245.1 Microthrixaceae bacterium | reverse complement strand
GCTACTAGGTGAGCGGCAACCCAAGTGGGAATCGGGCCAAGGTCCACAGAGTTACCAATACCCTCGCCCCGTCGACCCTATATCCGATTCGACAGATTTCGATGCCAGGTAGCAGCTGCCGACGGCCCAGCTATCCAAGCCGCTAACAACAGCACCACCCCGATGGCGAACAAAGTGCGGAAAGCCTGCAGCACAAACCGAGTCAAGGTCTCAAAAATTGCGGTAGCTGCAGCGATGTTTACACCCTTGGGCAGACTCGCCAGATACGCAGAACGCACCAGAGAGAGTGCAACAAGCGTCAGAGCCATCGAGACAACAACGCCTACACCAACCCTCAAGACACCTTTTCGACGATCAGGTGCGACAAAGATCGCTCCGAGAAAGCAACCCACAGCGAGTACAGCCAGAACCCAGGTCAGGCTGTTGAGCAACTTAACCAAACTCTGCAGCGAAGCAAGCTGGGGAGAGTCGAGGATCGTGAACTTGATATCGATTTTCTCGGCCGGAATTTTGGCACTGAGGTCTAGGCCAAACTTCTTATCCACATCCTTCAGGACCTCTGCGATGAGGGGTCCGAGCGAGATCACTATCTTTCCATTTTCGGTGTCAACAACCTTGCCCTGCTTGCCAGTCAGCAATGCAACAAGCGCAGCGTGGGCTTCTTTGTTTGCAGTCACCCAAAAAGAATCGAACTTCTTTGACTTCAGCGCCTTTGAAGTAACGGTAGTGACCACACCGTCGGTCCCAGCCGAGATGGGCGCAGCAAGAATCTGCAAATTATCTGGAAGTTGCTTTCTTACTAAGGCTTCTATATCGAGTTCATTCTCGATAGCCGTACTGATCCGCGTTGTGAGCGCATCAATGACTGCTGGGTCTTCAGACAAAGGTGCAACCGTTTGAACGTAACGGTCAGTATCAAGCAACTGGTTGCGAGTCCATACCGTGAGTGTTGCTAGAGGGAGAAGCAACGCACCAAGCACTAGTAGCGAGACAGACAAAATTCCCCTGCTGCGGCGACTCCGCTTCTGAGAAGCATCCTCTGCAAAGTGGTCGATCTCATCATGAAGCAACAAGTTTTCTGCACGTAATTGAGCAATTTCTTGTGCAGCATCCTCGGTGGAAGTTGCGGGAACTCCCTCATCACTTATGTCAGAACTACCGTCCTGGTTCGAACTGCCCGACTCGCTAGCAGCGCTTTCATTTTCACTCACAGGCAATTCTCCTCAATCTTTTGCGACTTAGTGTCACAAACAACCACTCGCCGACCTAGTCAAGCCTAAATATGCCCCAAGTGCAGACCTTTGCTGGCCTGCGATCAGGCAACTTCGGCAACTGCTGCCGCAAACTGAGCGTTATAGAGGCGGGAATAGGCACCCCCAGCGCTGAGAAGTTGTTGGTGATTGCCCTGTTCAACAATCTGTCCGGCTTCCATGACCAAAATGGTATCGGCGTCACGGATAGTCGACAGGCGATGAGCAATGACAAAGCTTGTTCGATTTGAGCGCAGAGCGGCCATGGCATTTTGAATAAGCACTTCGGTTCGGGTATCCACCGAACTTGTTGCTTCATCAAGAATCAAAATCGCAGGGTCAGCGAGGAATGCTCGGGCGATGGTCATGAGTTGCTTTTCGCCAGCGCTAATACTTCCGCCCTCGTCGTTCACGACAGTGTCGTACCCCTCGGGCAGAGAACGAACAAAGCGGTCAACATAGGTAGCCCGAGCAGCCTGAACGATCTGCTCCTCAGAGGCATCTAAATTTCCATACGCAATATTTTCTCGAATGGTTCCGCCAAACATCCAAGTGTCTTGAAGAACCATGCCGATTTGTGAGCGCAACCTGGCCCGAGGCATCTGCGAAATGTCTTGCCCATCAAGTCGAATAACACCCTCGTTGAGTTCATAGAAACGCATGATCAGATTCACTAAAGTTGTCTTGCCGGCACCCGTTGGGCCAACAATTGCAATGGTCTGACCGGGCTGCGCCACGAGAGACAAGTTCTGTATCAGCGGAGACTCTTCAAGGTAAGAGAAGCTGACCTGGTCGAACTCTACGCAACCTGTCGATACAGACCCGGATTCTGCTACTGCGGCGACAGCCTTGTGATGGGCGATATCTTCTCCTTCCAGTTGCACTTCGGCTCGTTGTTCGGGTGCATCAAGCAACTGAAACACCCGCTCAGCTGAGGCCACCCCAGATTGAAAAACATTTGCCATAGATGCCAGTTGGGTGAGCGGTTGGGTGAACTGGCGGGAGTACTGAATAAAGGCCTGAATCCCTCCGATAGTCATCGCACCAGACGTCACCTGCAATCCACCTACCACTGCGATCACTACATAGTTCAGGTTGCCAAAAAACATCATGGCTGGCTGGATAATTCCAGAGATGAACTGGGCACCGAAACTAGCCTCAAAGAGTTGCTCGTTTTTCTCTTGAAATGACTTCTCGACATCTGCTGTTCGACCAAACACCTTGACGAGCGCATGTCCGGTGAAAGCCTCTTCAACCTGAGCGTTGAGTGCCCCCGTGTGACCCCATTGCGCCACAAATCTTGTCTTTGATTTTCCGGCAATCAGCTTGACGGTGTAGAGGGATATGGGAACCGTGATCAGCGCAACAATGGCCAGAATTGGCGAGATAGTGAACATCATGATCATGACACCCAAGATGGTCAACACAGAGGTGAGCATCTGACTCAGCGTCTGCTGCATACTCTGTGCCACGTTGTCGATGTCGTTGGTGACTCGGCTCAGTAGATCCCCTCGAGGCTGGCTATCCACATAGCCAAGTGGCAGCCGATGCAACTTGTCTTCTACTTGACCTCGCATTCGCTTCATAGTGCGCTGCACAACCCCTGACAGAACATACGCCTGCCCGTAGGCCATCAGCGCAGAAGCCACGTACAAAATCAGGACGCCGCCAAGTAAGCGATGAAGCTTGTCAAAATTGATTCCGCTACCGCCCGTCATCCCATCCACGATGATGTTTGTTGCACCGCCAAGTAGTCGGGGCCCGATAACAGACAGTGTCACGCTGCCAACTGCGAGCAGCAACACAACTACCATCCCGCTGAGCTGGGGCTTGAGGTGAGAGAGCAAACGATGTGTTGAGTTCCTGAAATCTTTTGGCTTCTCTGCAGGCATGCCAGCGCTAGCAAAGCGGTTACTTACCGATCGGTTATCTGAGACCGGCGGGCGAATCGACTCGAGTTGATCTTCCGCTGGAAGTTCCTGCTCACTACCTGAGTGAACCTCAGCAGCGGTTTCTGGATGCAGCGGGCTTTGACCGTTAGGGCGTTCATCACTCATGCGGCATCCTCGCTACTCATCTGTGAGGCAAGAATCTGACCGTAAGTCGGGCACTCGGCCAGGAGATGCTCATGGGTACCAAGCCCTACTTGCCGGCCATCTTCGAGCACCAAAATTTGATCTACAGCTGTTATTGATGACACTCGTTGCGCAACTAGCAGCACCACAGCGTTTTGAGTAACAGCAGATAAAGATGCTCTGAGCCTTGCGTCTGTTGCCAGATCTAAGGCCGAAAACGAATCATCAAAAAGAAACACACTTGGCTTGCGAACTAAAGCTCGCGCAATAGCTAAACGTTGTCTCTGCCCGCCCGAAACATTTGTTCCTCCTTGAGTAATTGCAGAGTTCAGCCCATCGGGCATTTGCTCGACAAAGGAGCGAGCTTGCGCAATTTCTAGGGCCTCTAAGAGTTCTGCATCCGTTGCTTCGGGGTCGGCGAGTCGAAGGTTGCTCGCTACCGTCCCTGAGAACAAATAGGGCTTCTGTGGCACCAGGCCCACTTGAGACCAGAGCAATTCGGGGTCGAGTTCAGCAACATTTACTCCGCCCACAAGAACCGATCCAGAGGTTGCGTCAAAGAGTCTTGGGATCAGGTTGATGAGCGTTGTCTTTCCTGACCCAGTACTGCCGATAATTGCAGTTGTGGTTCCCGCTTGTGCAGTGAATGAAATTTCAGCGAGAACAGGAAGTTCGGCACCCGGATAGGAAAATCCGAGGTTACGAAACTCCAACGAGGCTTGAGAAGACACAGCTCTGATAGGAGTAACTGGGGCAACCACCGTTGAGTTTGTAGTGAGTACCTCTTGGATTCGATCAGCACAGACTGCTGCGCGTGGCGCCATCACAGCTACGAATGTGGCCATCATGACCGACATCAAAATTTGGACGAGATAACTCAAGAAGGCAATCAAGGCGCCAATCTGCATCTCTCCGGCACCGATGCGGTTCGCACCAATCCAGATTGCAGCCACACTCGAGGTATTCAGCACGAATAACACTGCTGGGAATAAGAACGCCATCAACCGGCCAGCTCGCAAAGATGTGTCAGTCAGGTCTTGGTTCGCAACCCCAAATCGTTCAGCCTCATAGGGCTCTCGAACAAAAGCTCGCACCACCCGCATACCGGTAATCTGCTCACGTAACACTTGATTTACCCGGTCAATTCGAACCTGCATCACAGCAAACTGTGGAACCAGCCGAACGACGACTAAGCCGACACTGATGACTAGAGCCGGCACACTCACTAGCAACAGCAGGGATAGCGGGCCGTCTTCACGGATGGCCATGATCGTTCCTCCGACAATGGTTATCGGCGCAGTCACGAGCAACGTGCAGGACATAAGTACCAACATCTGCACTTGCTGAACATCGTTGGTAATTCGAGTGATCAAAGAAGGCGCTCCAAATCGGGCCACTTCTTGAGTGGAGAAACCCGTCACTTGATGGAACAGGCCTTGTCTGACGTCACGACCAAATCCCATTGCCGCCGAGGATGCGAAATAGATCGCTCCAATGGCGAAAGCAACCTGTACGCAGGTCAGCAGAAGCATGAGTCCGCCAGACTTCAAGATGTACTTGGTGTCTCCGAGCAAAATGCCGTTATCTATGATTTTTGCATTCAGGGCCGGCAGGGCTAGGGCTGCAGCGGTCTGCACTGACTGCAGAACTAATACTGCAAGTAGAGGCCGTTTGTAGCGAACAAGAAAGGTTCGAAGCAGGCGAATCAACATTCAGCAGCATCCTCACTCAGGTACTGCACAAGCAATTCGCTCTCTTGGGAATTCTTCGGAAACTTGAAATAAACCAAGATAAAGCCAAGCGCAATTGCAATGCTTCCCGCTAAAAATGCCCA
>JBBDMQ010000135.1:0-5170 GCA_040878245.1 Microthrixaceae bacterium | reverse complement strand
CCGTTCCCAAATGCACGTAAATCTCAAGAACTACTGACAGCAGCGCTTGCCGAAACGCACAGAATCCCTTCGGGTCAACCCCCTTTGAGAACTCCAAGCCAACCAAACGATGATTGGGATGGCAAGAGCTATATCGAGCCTGACCCAACTACAACTACTCCCACACAGCGATTGAGAATTGGCGAGATCGTTCGCAAGACCACCCCTCGTGAATCTCTTGGCGAGTGGAGTGCGCCAGTTGATCGGCCCGACCCCGTGGCGCAACTCATTGAGCAGAACCGAACCCGTATCCCCGAGTTGGTTCCAGTGCGCAACGCTCGCATGGCCGTCTCGCCATTTACCTACCTTCGTGGTTCGCCGATTGTGATGGCAAGAGACCTTGGCAGCGGAATATCAACCAACCTACGAACACAGCTCTGCGGCGATGCGCACCTTTGCAACTTTGGCTCCTACGGCACGCCTGAGCGAAATTTGGTTTTCGATCTCAACGACTTTGATGAGACGATTCCTGGTCCATTTGAATGGGATGTGAAACGGCTTGTCACAAGCTTTCTTATTGCAGCACGCACATCGGGGCAGGGTGAGAAGGCGGGCAGAGAGGCTGCTCGCAACGCCGCCAAGGCCTACCGAGAGAACATAGTTCGACTCGCCGAGGCTGACGTTCTAGATATCTGGTACGAGCGCATCGAACTGAGCGAGGCTTTGCAGGAATTCGCCGGCATTGTTTCGCCAAAAAAGCTCGCCAAGTCGCTTGATAAGGCAAGGCACCGGACCTCGGCTCAGGTCCTTACAAAGCTTACTGAGATGGTCAACGGAGAGAGGAAAATTTTACATCAGCCGCCCCTACTCACTCCGCTCGATGCCCCAGAGTGGCAAAAGATCACGGAAGAGGCTCTTGAATTGTACGCAGAGAGTCTTGATGCTGACCACCGGCAACTGCTTCACCGGTTTCAGCAGATTGAGTTAGCAGTCAAGGTTGTTGGCGTGGGTAGCGTCGGCACCCGCTGCCTGATCGTGATGATGCACGGACGAGACGAAGACGATGTGCTGTTCCTGCAGATCAAAGAGGCCGAGGAGTCAGTGCTTGCTCCCTATGCAGGGCCTAGCGAGTTTGCTCACCAAGGCGAACGAGCAGTTGTTGGCCAGCGCAAGATGCAAGCAGCGAGCGACGTATTCTTGGGTTGGACCCGCGGGCCTGCGGGCAAGTTTTACTACGTGCGCCAGTTGAGAGACATGAAAGGCAGCGTAGATATTGACTCCTTACCGGCAGCTGGCCTTGTCGCCTACGCAGACCTTTGTGGTCGCACCATGGCGCGAGCACACGCTCGTTCGGCTGATCCGATTGCAATTGCCGGGTACTTAGGTAAATCAGAGCGATTTGACGAGGCTATGGAGGCCTACGCCGTGAGTTATAGCGGTCAAATCGAAGCTGACTTTGAGCGATTCACCGAAGCTGTGGATGCTGGCGAGATTGAGCTGGCCAAAATTTTCTGAGTCAGCACCTGACCCAGCAACCCGGCAACTCGGCTACCCAGCAACTCGGCTACCCGGCTACCCGGCAACCCGGCAACTCGGCTACCCGGCAACCCGGATGAATCTGGTCGATGAGCGACCATAAACATCCGAGTTGTTTAGGTGCCGATTGGAACTGTAAAAACAGCCGAGAGCACCTCAAACTTGCTCACACGAGCGGTAACAAGCACGGTCCACTCCCCGGCAAAAGGAAATCTTGCATACGACACGGAATGCCCTGTCGTAATTCTTTGCATTTCGGGTTTGAGCGGCCCAATGTTCTCTGCTCCTAACGACAACGACAGCTCAAAATCCTCAATCCCTGCCATCAGCCGACCGTCGGAACCTAGTGCGGTGACATGCACTTCGTTCATCCCTCGCAGACCCGGATCTAGGCGAAGTTCAACCTGACCCGAGCCGAAGGCTGCACGTTCACTAAATGATCCGCCGGCTACTCCACCCACTCCCGCTAACGGTGGGGCGACCTGTGCCAAGGTTGCGCCCAACACCAGAGCTGCAGCTAGCAGCAACGTCTCTAAGCGCACAGACTTGCGCAGTTGAATGACGGCCAGATCGCCCGCTGCAGCTGAATCTGCCAGATCGGCAGTCTCGGCAGTCTCGGCATCATGGTGCTTGGGTGCCAATCTTGGGGCGACTCGGTAACGATTCCGCCACGCCAAGCCAAGGGCCACAAATAACAGCAATAGCTTGATCACAGCCAGGCGGCCATACCAAGAACTCAGTAGCTCCGTCAGCGGCACTCGATCAAGCACAAGTACGACACCCGTGACGAACAGAACCACCACCGAAGACGTTGCCCAGGGTGAGTTCTTCACCACATCAGCCTGCAACTCGCTCGGCGCGACTGCTCGAGTTCGCCCCTCAAGCCAGATCAGCCCGGCCCCCCAACACAATGCTGCCAAGGCGTGGCCCAATGTCATCGAGACGGATAGCGCTAGCGGATCTATGGCAACGGCATGCCCCTGAAGAGCAATGGTGGCCACCGTCAGAACAGCCAAGTAAGAAAGCACAAGGCGTCCTCGCCGAAGGGATCTGCCATCGGTCAATCTGCACAGCAGAAGCCCCACCGCCGTAAGTATCAGTGCAAGAAGACTCAGGCGCCCCGTCCAAGTGGCCAAGCTGACTGACCAACCACCCCCGATAAGTGAGCCAGCGGCAGCAACAGAACTGATCAAACAGAGTGCGGCACCTAGCAAGGCCGCAGCCCAGAGACCCCAACCCGCTATCTTCCGCCGACCAAGAAAGAGTGCCAGAGCACCTAGCGCTATGACTGTGCCGACTAGCCGCAACAGGCTGGGCCATAGCGCAACACTTGACTCTCCAGCCACAACAGGTTGAGTCAGCGTCGCTACCCCAAGGTGAAACAAGTACGCACCGCTTACAGCATGGCCATCTGCCGAAACGGCCCGCCACGCAACAGTGTAAGAACCCTCTGTGGTCAGCAGCGGCACTTGTGCGCTCATTGTCTTGCTACGAGCCTCGGCAGAAATACCGGGGACTTCCATGCCACTCGGATCAAAGAGTCGAATTCCTTGGGCGGGAATTGAGATGGTCTCGCTAAAACTCAGGCTGATCTGCTCAGGAGAGTTTTTGAGAACTGCATCGGGCTCGGGAGTAACACGAGTAAGAACTGCATGAGCACCCGCTGGCGCTGCAGCAATCAATAACAGAACTATGAGTAGTCCTAGTGCAGCAAGGATCCGCAGTGGCGAGTAGCGAGGGCGATGAGCAAGCTTCTTCTCCGCCATCTTGAATGCTTGAATCACTTATTCCCAGTTTATAGGGTCAGGCGAAGGAGGGGGCTCCAGCGAAGGGGCTTGCAGCGAAGGCCCAGCACTTGAAACCAAGCCAACCTCTTGCTCACTGAGAGCCTTGCGCTGACGGCGCTTCTTGGTCCATCGAACCGAGAAAAAGACAAGCGTGATCAGCAGGATAAAGGAAATCACGGGAACCAAAATGGCCAAGACCACCACTGCTACCGCCATCAGGTCTTCGATGAAAGACACCACTGGGTTGCCGATTCCACCGGTAGACGCGCTCACTACCGGGCGCAGGGCGCTTCGACCGGCGTGCATGGTCCCGCCCAAGATAACGCCGGCCAGAGCGGCAAGCACTGGGTGCGAGTTAGAGAGCAACTCGGCCTGTGCTGAAAACACAATGGCCCCAGATACAGGTGCAACGAACAGCCCAAAGACGTGGAGCACATGATCAATAATGACGATTTTGTCGCCAATCAGGTCAATCAGGAACAACACACCCAAAACAGCTAGCGCCCAGTTTGAACCAAGCTCCGCATAACGAGGAGAGAGCTCAACAACACCAAACCGCTGGGCTAATCCAAGGCCAAGAAGTGGTATCCATGCGTTCAACCCCGCGGAGGCTCCAAGCCCTATCGCACCTAGCAGGTTGGTGATCAACATAGGATCCACGCCTGAAGTGTTACCCATCAGGCGACTGGGGTATTCACTCATTGAAAATAATCTCGCTCGAGCAGCACACTCAAGCCCTCCTCGGCTGAAGAGAAAAACGACACGACACAGATCTAGGTTCAAGATGGCGAACAGTTCAGATCAAACAGAAAGTTGTGCATCAGTACTTGATGCCCTCACCCAAAAGCCGCGCATACAGCGCTCCACTCAAGAACCGCAGGCTAGACAGCGCACGGCAATTGTCTTGGGTGCTGGCGGAACCATCGGGATTGCATTTCACGCAGGTGTTCTCAAAGCCATGGCTGATGCCGGCCTTGACCCCGCTTCTGCAGATCTCGTGGTTGGTACTTCGGCCGGTGCAATCGTGGGCTCAATTTTGAGGACGGGCAACGATTTAGACTTGGTGTGGGCCATGGCCCATGAAGACCAAAACCCCTTTGCAGAGAATCAACCGTTCTTTCGTCCTGAGGTTGTCTTTAGTCAAGGCTGGCGGACCCCATTAGGCCTAGCTCGGCGAGTGGTTGGATCGGCCTATGTCTTGCACCGGACTGTTGTTCGGTGGCCCGCAGTTCGGCCACCACTCTCGCTGCAGCATTTCTATCGTGCCGGAATTGGATCAGTCACTGAGCAACGTCTTGAGTTTGCGAATTGGGCTGGCGAAGAGTGGCCAGAGAAAGAACTGGCTCTTTGTAGCTTTGACATTGTGACTGGGCGCCGAGTCGTTCTTGGATCGCCAGATCAACCACGGCCTGCTCTGCCTGATGCAATGCGAGCGGCCTCTGCAGTGCCTCTGCTGTACCCGCCGATTCGCCTTGGACGGCGGCTACTTGTTGACGGAGGGGTGAAGTCTTCTACCAATGTCGATGTTGCCGTCGAAGCTGGCGCTGAACTCATCATTGTGGCAGCTCCCCAATCTTTCGATCCTGACCACAAACCGCCGCTTCACCTGCGAGCGAGTAAAGAAATTTTCAATCGCCAACTCGACGCCGAGATTCGGGCTGCAGAACGAGCCGGAGTTCGCGTGCTCGCCATTCGGCCAACGCTGAGCGAAGCACAAGAGCACGGTCTCAATCTGCTTCGAGCCGGTGGACACGGCCACACTGCCGACCTGTCGAGGGAGCACAGTTCGCAGGTATTAGCCACAGCCGATGGGAGATATTTTTCTCGGGCTTGGAAAGAATCCGGTGTTGATCGCGAAGCAACTCAAC
>JBBDMQ010000134.1:0-5189 GCA_040878245.1 Microthrixaceae bacterium | reverse complement strand
ACCTCTAGAGTTTCTGAGCATCCCGAGGTTCGTGGCGAACTACCTGTTTCGGCACTCGCTGAAGAGATCGAGACAGCTGGGCCGGGTCAGGTTCGGGGGCTGCTCACTAGCGGCGGAAACCCAGTGCGGTCCTGTCCAAATAGTGAACGCCTTGATTCGGCATTTGCAGGCTTGGACTTTATGGTCTCCATTGACATCTACATCAATGAGACCACCCGGCATGCAGATGTGATTCTTCCTTCCCCATCACCATTAGCGAAACCTCATTTTGATTTCGCTTTTTATGGTCTTTCTGTGCGCAACATTGCGAACTACAGCCCGCCGCTTCACGATGCTGATGACATAACCGAACCGGGGATGGATGAACATGAGATCTTTGCGCGGCTCACACTCATCGCTAGCGGCATGGGTGCAGCAGCCGACCCCGAGGTCATGTACTCAATCATGCTGCAGACGGTGGCTGAGCGCGGCGGACTCAACGCAGAAGAGGAACAAGCTGCTGCAAGCAGCGCCAACTACACCGGCGTTGAAGCAATACTCGATCTGATGTTGCGAACCGGACCCTATGAAGGTCTTCACTTGGCAGCCCTACTTGCTGCTCCTCACGGTATCGACCTCGGTCCACTCAGAGAGCGCCTGCCGGAGTTGCTGCGCACTGCATCGGGGCGCATAGAAATGGCACATACCTCGATCACCTCTGATATTCCTCGGCTGTTGGCGCTGCTGGAAACTGCTCCAGAGGAACGACTGTTGCTGGTTGGTCGGCGGCACCTTCGCTCCAATAACTCTTGGATGCACAATGTTGAAGTATTGGTCAAGGGCAAGCAACGCTGCACTTTGCAACTCAATCCGGCAGATGCAAATGAGCTCGGAATAACTGATGGCCAAAATGCGAGCTTACAAACAGAGACTGGGAAAGTTGTCGCCCTAGTCGAGGTCACCGATCTAGTAGCAATCGGTACGGTAAGTCTTCCCCATGGATGGGGCCATGACACTGAGGGTCTCGTTGGCGCCGTCGCTGCAGCAACGCCTGGAGTGAACAGCAATATCCTTACGGGGGATCAGTTCATAGACCCTCTTTCGGGTAATGCTCGGCTCAACGCTATTCCCGTGTTAGTGGCAGGCCTCTAGCTCAAGTCCTCATGGCCGACGCAGCCCTACGTCAGATCTGCTGAATCAGTTTGAAGAGTTGTGATGAGCTGACCTTGCAAGGCGTAACCGCAAGTACCTCGGCAGGGATATCTTTATTGGCGCAAGTTGTCTCATCAGTTGAGATAACGACCCACTGTCCGCTGTCGTCATCTCCTGTGGCGAGCAGGAATGCGGAATCGAACTGCCCGTCGTTTTGAGATCCCGCTGCAAACCCGTTGCCGCATGCATAGCTATTGGCAGTGTTCGGAGTAATGCAGCACCCGAAGGGGAGTCAGTTCAGTACAGTGTCAGTGAGCAGCTAAACGGTGTTTAGCTCTGGGAGTTGATGCCTTACTCGCCGAGCAAAGGTAAGTGACAAGGGGGACATCTCATGGATGTAGTGCTTGAACAGAGTATTCGTGAGCGAATCGAAACTGAGAAGAAGAGAACGGCACCACCAGTCGATGCCGTAGCCGTTCCACTCATTCCAACGACGCGCTATACAAGCCCCGAGTTCTTTGATCTAGAGATGCAACAGATCTTTCACCGCAATTGGCTCTTCGCTGGTCATGAGTCGGAGTGGTCAGAGCTAGGTGCCTATCAGCTCTTTACTCGTTCAGGCGCACCGATTGTGATAGTCCGAGGTCAAGACAATGTGTTGCGCGCTTTTTACAACTCTTGTCGTCACCGTGGAGCGCCCGTGACTCGAGATGTTTGCGGAGTAGCCAAACGACTCACCTGCCAATATCACTCTTGGTCATACGACACCCAAGGCAAGCTAAAGGCGGTTCCTGATTCGCGCAGCTTTGTAGATCTAGATACCGAAAAGTTGGCGTTGCTACCTGTTCGTTGCGAGGTGTGGCAAGGCTGGGTATTTGTGAATGAAGACTCCGCAGCCGATCCGCTGGTTGATTTCTTGGGGCCGATCTGTGAGCAGATGCATGACATTAACGGCCCCGCAATGCGCCGCGTTGGTCGACAGATTCACCGGGTGGAGGCTAATTGGAAGCTCATGGTCGATGCGTTTTTAGAGGTGTATCACATAAGAACCGTTCATCCAGATAACGCGGCGTTGCTCTACGACGATCAGTCCGTCACTGTCTCTATGTTGCCAAATGGTCACAGCCGCTTGACTACTGAAAAGCGAGAGGAACTCCGAGATTTCCCAATGGTCTCCGAGCAGTATGACAACGCATCTGTAGGTCTGCTTTGGCGGCAAACATCAACCTCGTTTGGCATCTTTCCAAATCTGGTCGTGCCTATGGACACCGGAGCTTTCACCTTTTTATCGATGTGGCCTGTTGACCGGCGAACTACTGAGCTCGAACTGAACTGGTTTGCCCCGCAATGGGATGGAGAGGAAGTGCCAGAGGAGCATCTGCAACGCTTAGAACTATTTGACACGGTCATGGCCCAAGACAAGGCCAATATGGCACCCATCCAAGCATCGGTTGAGTCTCCGGGTGCGCAACCTTTCCAGATTGGCTGGCATGAGCGACTCATTCATCACTTCCAGCGAGCAGTTGATTTGTGCATCGGAGCAGACTTGCTACCCCAAGGAACTGCAGTAAGCGACGCGCTCGATTCCTATGTGGAACAGTGACCCATGGCTTCGGATGACCTTGTTCTGCTGAGTGGTGGAACCCTCATCGAGGGAACTGGCACTTCACCCTTACCCAATACTGACCTGCTCTTGTTCGGGGACTGCATCCTTGGGGTTGGCCAGGAGGCAGCCGTGGCCGCAGCAACTGAGACTGCTCGTGGTGCTGTGCTTCGAACGATTGATGTCTCAGGGCGAACCGTCATGCCTGGGTTGATTGATGCACATTGTCATATCACCTTCGGTGAACCCTCAAGTAATGACGAGCTTTTCTTTCATCGGCAGCCATCAACGGCAATGTTGCTAGCAGCGTTCAACGTGCCCAAGTTGCTGCGTGCTGGTGTCACTGGGTTCTTAGATGCCGATTGCATTTTCGATCTTGGACCCGCACTTCGTGATGGCATTCAGGCGGGACTTGTTGAGGGTCCCAGAATGACCTCTGGCATGAATGCGCTGCTGACCTCTGCCGGAGGAACAGCCGGCAGGTTGATTCCTGATTCTGGAACTCTTGGTTATGCGCAAGTTGTGGGCAATCGAGATGAGATGGTGCGCTTGACCCGTCAGCAGATCAAGTACGGTGCCGATTGGATCAAGATACATGTGACGGGTTCGCTACCCAATCAAACCGGCGAAGCTACGGTTTGGTCCCTTGATGAACTTCGTGCAGTAACAGACACTGCACATGGATTGAACACACCGGTTCTGGCGCATTGCCGCAGTGCGCACTCAACGCAGCTCGCGGCACAGGCCGGGGTCGACTTAATTCTGCATGGAAGCTACATGGACGAGCCAGCTTTAGAGGCTGTTCATGAGTCGGGTGCTGCTCTTGCCCCCACCTTTACATTCTTGGCGAATCTTGCAGATTTTGGTGCTTCGGTAGGTGCTGGCAGCACTCAGGTCGGTCTGTTCCGTGGAGAAATCCAAGCCACTGCAAAAATGATGTTGCGTGCGCACAAGGAAGGGGTTCGATTGCTGTGCGGGTCAGAGAGTGGTTTCTCGCTGACCCCCTACGGGCATTGGCACGCACGCGAACTTGAGTTGTTCGTCAGTCAGATTGGGCTGACCCCTCTTGAGGCAATCACTTGTGCAACTCGTAATGGAGCGTTAGCACTGCGAATGGATGAAGGATCCGTCGGGGTGTTGCGAAAGGGTGCCGCTGCTGATGTGTTGGTTGTGAACGGCAACCCAGCTATTGATATTTCTGTGCTCGGGGCGAGAACAAAGATTGAGCACGTATTTAGTCGTGGGGTAGCAGTCAATCTTGATCGCCCATGGCCTGAGCGAAGCTCGCTAGTAGGTGAACAGGTTGGAAGATGGTCCGAACAGTTGCTCACTCAAGAGCGAGCAGGAATTTTCCCGGCCGGCATTGCACAACCCGAGCCCAGTGACTGGCCATGAGTCGGAACGCTGATAAGTCAGAAAAAACACTCATCGTGACTGGTGCAGGAAACGGCCTTGGAGAAGCTATTGCTCGTGCTGCGGCCGTTGCAGGTTGGCGAGTGGGAGTACTTGACCGGGATTTGCAAGCAGCTCAATCGGTTGCGAGCAGCATTACTCAAGGGGCAGTGGGGCTTCAGGCGGATATCTCTGATGAGCTCAGTCTGCAAAAAGCCCTCGATCAGTTTGCCCAAGAAACCGGAACTACTGCACCCGATGGGTTGGTATGCAACGCCGGAATTGTGCGCTTTGGGCCGCTTCTCGATGCAGAGATAGAAGACTTCCGGGCAGTAGTTGACGTCAATCTGACCGGTACTTTCATTACTGCTCGCGCCGTTGCCAGCAGGATGATCGCTGCTGCTCAGGGTGGCTCAATTGTGACCGTTACCTCAATGAATGGTGTTGCCCCAGGTCCAAATTCTGGTGCATATGGGCCAACTAAGGCGGCAGTTGCACTACTTACTCAGCAGATGGCGCTGGAGTGGGGTCCGCACGGGATTCGTGCAAATGCAATTGCCCCAGGGCTCATCAACGCAGGGATGTCTGAGCCAATATATGCCGATGATGAGGTTCGCAAAAGAAGAGAAAGCAGCGTTCCTCTGCGGCGTTTGGGCTCAGCTGAGGAAGTTGCCGCAGCAACTCTGTTTTTACTTTCCGATGATGCGAGTTATATCTCTGGTACACAGCTTCTTGTGGACGGGGGAGTAACCATGAGCGTGATTGCATCGCTACCTCGGCCCCTATCCGTTGATTCAGTAGGAGATAATTCTTTGCCATCTGCGAGCACTCAGGCCCCTGGTGCTTCTGCGGGCCAACGGGGCAGGAAGTGATTCGCAACCTCTTGCTCTCTGGAGGGCCAGGGCATGACTTTGCTCAGACCTCCTCTGCTTTAGCCAAAATTTTGTCTAGTCAGGTTAAAGACAAATCCACAGAGCATCTCCAGTCCTTATCAAGAACCGGTACAACGGGGGTAGTCACCGAGATAGTTGCAGATCCTGGGCAATTTTTTGATTTGCTGCAC
>JBBDMQ010000133.1:0-5202 GCA_040878245.1 Microthrixaceae bacterium | reverse complement strand
TCTGTAGTACCAGCACTATGTCTGAGGAGTTATCAATGAGTGCGCCGAAGCGTTCTTCGCTCCGCTGCAACACTTGTTGCTCAGTCAGGTCATGGGCTTGGAACGCAAGCGCCGTCTCCCTACACAACGCCGCTACAGCATTTCGCTCGTTATCGCCTAAGGGCCGTCGTGAATGCACAAGAAGTGCGGCATGGTGGTCAACGCTCATCAGGACTGAGCCAAAACTCCAAGTGGAGGAGTCGCTCCCCAGTCTGGACTCAAGTTCCCCAGAAAAATGCAGCTCAGTGGCAACTACATCTTTGAGGGCCTGACGCGAAGCTTCATCTAAAGTCTGCAACTCAACTGTTTGAGGAATAGCGTGCAACTCGGTCAATAGCTGGGCGTAAATAAAGTTCTTGTTGAGTAGTTGTTCGGCTCCGATTGTTATGATTCGGACGATGTCGGCGGCGCTTTCAGCACTCACTAACCGCTCGCCTACATAGCGAAGGCTCTCTTCTGTTTCTGCAAGTTGTTCATTTTGGCGAACCAGACGACCAAGCCTTGTTACTACCAGCGGAGCTAAGGCCAGGGCAGCGACCGCAGGCAGAGCCATTCCTTCTGAGCTTCCGACAAGGAGCTCCGTCAGAATGAGTAAAGGGGGAGTTAATAGTGCGAGCGCAAGGATACCAATCCGCTTATTTGTTAAGCGACGTTGTAAGGCTGGGTCCGATGGCGGAGAAGTGAGCATGATGACAGATGGATGCAGTAGGCCTGCCACGCCAAACATAAATGCAAACGGAGCAACGTATAGGCGGGCATCACTCGGTAGATATCCAGCAGTCACCAGTGTTGCTACTAAGTCGAGAGCGAAAGTCGTGACTAGTCCCGCTGCAAGCAGACGATTACTGAGGGAGCGCTGCGCCCCCGAAACCAAAGCTAGAAGAGCAGCCACCACGAGCAGTAACGAAAGTGCTGCATAGATCAGGTTGGTCACTTTGTGTGCATGAGGGACACTGCTGTGTTGTAGATAGGGAAGTAATATCAAACGCCATTCGATGAGTGCAATCGCAACGCCGCCGATTATTGCGTCAAGTACAGGATCCAGCGTTAAACGGCCAACTCGGCGTTGAACGATCATGAGAATTGCCGACAGGAACAAAATGAGGGAGGCAAAACTAAAGGCGTCTGCGACTGATGGGAACGGATAATCAGATCCTCGAACTGCCCCGTCTACTACCCGCACAATTCCACCGGTCAGAGCCACAACTCCGGCGGCCACTATCAGCAGTGCAGGCTTCTTAATGTTGGCTGGAAACCGCCGTGCACGCAGGCCTGCGATCACTACTGAAGTCCAACCAAAAAGTGAATACCAGACTGGCTTGAGTGACCCTGGGAGAACCAAAAAGATTGCTCCCCAAATGACGCAGCCAACTAAGTAACGACGAAGGAGCGCACGCTCGCTCAGCCTTCTGTGAGTTGTCCTATCACCTAGGTAGCTGCCCAACATCTTGTCCTCGCTGCTGAAACCGTTCAGCAGCCATTCGGCAGATATCAGTAATTGTTAAGGAGTTACGAAAAAGAAACAGGATGGGCACAATGAGCAATGGACACTGTCAAGCGTGGGAGTTTGGCGCAGTTCGTTGAGACCCCGACACCTGGCTACTTTGTGTCTCTCTGGGAGCCCGCACCTGTCGGGCCATCCGAAAGACAGATAGCCCTGCGAACAGCAAGATCCAAAGGATGAGACCCACATACGCCAGTGCAGGCATTTCGCCTGACGCAAGGAAGATATACGCATAGGGTGCGAAAAACATCACAGCCACAACAGCAGCCCACAAGACTGCGTCGCGAGGCGGCCGAGTTTGGTCTCTCAATATTTTGACAGTGACAGCTTGGCCGACTCCGTAGGGAGGCGCAGTTATCAGGTCAAGACCCAAAAAAAGCCACGGGTTCACCCCATAGCGACTGAGCGTCGGCCAAGCCAATAAAGCTCGAAGGACCGAGAAAAGCACTATGCCCACAGACCATGCACGACCAAAACCTCCGAGAGAGGAGATTTCTCTAATCATGGAGATGCTTCGAGTGGCGTTCATGAAGCCTTGCGTGGTGTCCGGGGAAAAGTCATCAGGGTCTTGGGACACAACAATTCGATAACAGTGCCCATTGAGAAATCTAGGACACAAGCCATGGGGTTCAAGTGATACCCGACGACTTTCAGTCCAAAAGGATTGGAAGATCAAGTTCTGAAATGGTGCGAGGCTCAAAACCCTCGATTGACCACTTAAAAACATTCGGCCGGGTTCGCACTAACTGCTGCATCATGTCCGGAAGCCACATTGCTGTTGGTACCACGACCCCACCCATGAACTCTTGGGGTGGGGCTAGGGCTAAAACTGGCAACCCGTAGTGAGATTCAAAGAACTTAAACATCCACTCGTCAATCAGGAAGACAAAGCCCTGAACTCCTTGTCGAATTCCGTATTGGAATGCAGTTCGGTGTAGCTCATTTGCAACGCCAAGTCCCCGTTGTGTTGGTCGAACAGCAAGTGAGCCAATTTCACAAAGCATCCCTGTGGGAATCTCGATTGTTGGGCTGAATTGACTCACGGGTAAATCTTGATAGCGCCCAATCATCGTTCGGGCGACTCCAGTCACAAGGCCATCTGCCTCTGTGATCACGTGTAGACGACTGTTTTCTCTCCATGGTTGGGTCTCTTCAACCCACTCCCGAGGTGACTCTGAACAGAAGCCAGACAACCGAAAGAGCGCATAAACAAATCTTTCAGCTCTATCCCACAAAGGATCCGCCTCGGTAACCACTTGAGAACTCAAAGATGGGTCAAGCCTTTCAGGCTCGAACATGCGCGCTGATTTCTCTGCGGAATCCTTCTCAATTTGTGTAACCGTAAAATCTTCAGAAATGGTTGTTTCGAGTAACGCCAACGTGTCTCATCCTTCGGACACGCTCTCCCCAGCAACACCGGAGGTGCTGAGCGCAAGCCTCTAGTTCATCATAAGAACAATCATTTGCCAAGAAATTTTACTGAATCTGGCCGAGCTCAAGTCTACGGGCCTGCAGCGGCACGTTTAAGAGAGGCAAAAGTTCCGCTTCGGGAAGTGGTCGGCAGAGCCCGAAGCCGCTAACGAGTGTGCAACCCATGGCGATAAGCGCATCGAGTTGCCCCAAGGTTTCTACCCCTTCAGCAATGACCGACAGATTCAATGACCTTCCAAGTCCGTTGACTGCCACAACAATCGAGGTGGCGTCAGCGTCGCTGTTCAGACCAGACACAAACGACTGGTCAATCTTGATTGCATCAACCTTGTAGCGCTGAAGGTAGGTCAGAGAGGAATAGCCGGTGCCGAAGTCATCGAGCGCAATCGATATTCCGTATTGGTGAATCGAATCAAGATTTTTCGAAATCTGAGGGTCAGAGACCAGCAGCACCGACTCGGTAATTTCAATACCAAATGAGGAAGTTGGTAGTCCAACAGATCGGAGCGACTCGCTCAAATTCTGAGCGAATCTCTCGGACTGCAACTGAAGAGCCGAAACGTTCACCCACATCTTTCTTGGCGATTCCGGATCATGGAACATCCAAGTGACCGCAGTCCTAGCTGCGTGGTCAATGACCCACCTGCCCAACTCAATTATTCGATTCGAGGACTCGGCATCTGGAATGAAATGCTGTGGTCCAAGCAGTCCGCGCTCCGGGTGCTGCCAGCGAACAAGAGCTTCAGTTGACTCAAGAAATCCTGTGAGGGTGTCATAAGCCGGCTGAAAGTGAAGCAGGAGTTCCTCTCGATCGATTGCTCTGACAAGGTTGCTCTGCGTTTCTAACCGCTCAATCGCTGCCTCCCGAACTCGGCTGTTGAAGTAGGAAACTTGGTTGACTCCAGTGCTTTTAGCGAAGTGCATTGCAGTACTAGCGTCTCGAGCAAGACTCTCACTGCTGCAGTCACTTTCAGACACGGCTACCCCGATACATGCCGTCACTACATGATCAGAACCAGTCAGGCTGAACGGAGCGAGTAATGCGTGGCGCAGTTCCTCAACAATTTCAGCGGGCCTAATTGCAAAATTTGTGGATGAGACGAGCAAAGCAAACTCATCGCTTGTGGTGCGAGCAATCGTCACTTCTTGGCTATTCAGACTTCGCAATGTTCGAGCAATTCCCCGAAGCCGGCGAGCAAACTCTCGAAGTAACTCATCGCCAAAATCGTGACCGAGAGCATCGTTAAACATTCCAAACTTATCGATATCGAATTTCAGGAGAACCACACGTGATTCGGTGTGGTCCTGTGCTTCAAGAGCTACGTCAATCCGGTCCAGCAACAGGAAGCGGTTTGCTAGACCAGTCAACGAGTCGGTCCGCTGTTGGCGGCTCAGTTCGTCAAGCGCGATGCGTCTTTCGGTCACGTCGTAGATGTACAGAAGAAGCCCTTGACCCGAATCTTCGGAGACGAGATTTTCCAGCCTGAGTTCCATCACTCGCCAGGTGTTGTCACTATGCCTGAATTTGATCTCCATCTGAGACTGTCCTGAAGGTGAGCCTGACACCTGCAACACAATCTCGCTGAAGGCTCCAGAATTTTCGGGGTGTATAAAGCGAGTAATCGGCAGTTCAGAGATTTGATCCGGTCTCCAACCGAGCACCTGTTGAACTGACGGACTGATAGAACTCAACAGACCAGACTCTGGATCAAGAATGGCAATAACCCCCGCCCCGTGCTGAAGGATACGGTTCTGCTGCGCCCGGCTGAGGTCCAACTCCTCGCTGTTCCTCATTCGATCCTCTATGTCCCGAAGGTGAAGTACCACCCTTTGATGGCCAGAGCCGGGGTCATCCAATCTCCACCACTCAGCCTCAAACCACCTGTAGTTGCCGTCGCCGTGCAACCCTCTCAGGTCTAGAGGACCACTGTGACCTGTGGCTAAAGCGCTCATTCGCGCTTCAATGGCGCGTGGTACGTCTCCCTCTTCAATAAAGTCCACAGCTCTAGCACCAAGCAACTCCTGCGGGACCTTGCCCAAGACCTTTAAACATGACGCTGAGGCGTATGAGACACCTGCAATCGGATCAAGGACCAATGCAGCTTCAGAGATGTGCTGCAAGATATGAGCCAAGAGCACAAGCTCATCACCCGCAAATTTGTCTTCTTGCTTCTCGCTCACGATTTGCCCCCCGAACTATTTTCAATGTTAGTGCGGAGTCCTGCTGG
>JBBDMQ010000132.1:0-5203 GCA_040878245.1 Microthrixaceae bacterium | reverse complement strand
CACGCAAGTTTCTTATTTGGCTCGTTTTTCCGACCCCTATGCAGACCCAGCACAGGACCGATCACGGTTGCGCTTTGCGGGTGGCTTGCTAGCAATCGGAATCCTGCATTTTGTTGTGCCAAAACCCTTTGAGAAAGCCGTTCCAGACTGGTTTCCTGATGCCCATGCAGCAGTGTTTTGGTCGGGTGTGGCTGAGCTTGGGGCTGGAGCTCTTCTTGCAGTTCCAAAAACTCGCCGCATTGGTGGTTGGGTAGCTACAGCAACCTTGGTTGCGGTGTATCCGGCCAATATCCAAATGGCTATTGATGCCACCCGTTCGGGTTCAAAGCCAGCCGCTGCAGCGGCTTGGGTCAGGCTTCCACTTCAGTTCCCCATGATTGCCAAAGCGTTTGGTTATACGCGCTAATTCCTCGGCTGTTAGCCTTACATCAGCAGAGATCTGAGGAATTCTTGTCGCTTGAAGATCAACCGAACCTATCGCTCGAACCGGTCAGTGGCCGGTCTACCGCTGCGTTACTTGAACTGCTCGGCGCTTCAGGTGATGTGATCATTTTGATCAACGAGGACTTAACCATTCGTTGGGTGAGTCAGTCAGTAGAAAAGTTCGCAGGCTGGACCCCCGCACAAGTTGCTTCGATGGACCCCGGTGTTTTGATTCATCCAAAAGACATTGCACACGCAATGGAATATCTGGCTGATTTGCTAGGGGGTGCCCCACCCGAGTCATGTCGAACCCCGGTTCGGCTTCGGAGCTCTCATGGAGACTGGCGTTGGTCAGAAGTGACGGGGATAGATTTAAGAGAACTTGAGGGAGTAAACGCCGTAGCGTTGAGCATTAGAGACACTTCTGGGCTTCTCGGGTCCGAGAAGATGGTTGCAGAACAGGCAAATCGGTTTGAGGCACTACTGAGAAACAGCAACGATTGCATCATCGTGTCTGACAGCGACCTGATAGTTACCTATGTCAGTTCTGCAATGTTTCGCATCTTGGGCTACGAGCCGGACCTGGCACTTGGCCATCGTCTAGGCACCTCGGGTGACCAACTGGAGCGGGAGAGCATGTTGGGTGCTTGCGCTCAAGTGCTTGAGCATCCGGATCAGGTTGTTCGGCTAGAGATTCAGGTTGCACATGCTGATGGCAGGATGCGGATAATTGAGAATGTCCTCACGAACTGCTTATCTGACCCACTCGTGAATGGAATCGTCACTAATTTTCGAGATGTTACTGACCAGCGTGCAGCTGCTGCAGAGTTGATTGATCGTAACCGTCAAGTTGCAACAGTAGAGGCTGAAAGTCGCCGACTCATCGAGATGTTGAATGTAACGCCAGATCTCACTATCTTGGCCGATGGGCAAGGGACAATCACCTACCTTAATGCGGCGGCGAGAGAGTTCTTTGGGGTTCTGCAGCCGCAGGTTGACCTGGGGGATCCTCTTGAACTGCCGGTAATCTCAAACTGGCTCGGAGCGCTCAAGGGTGAAGTCCTGCGTTCCTTAGGCGAGAACGGAAAGTGGGCCGGTGAACTCACTCTGCGCAGGCATGACGGCCTGCGCGTCCCCATGGCACTTCGGATTTTCGCCTATCGCGAGGCAGAAACAGGCGAAGTCGACTTCTATTCTTGCGTAGCTAGCGATATCAGCGAACGCCAGGAACTCCAAGCCTCTTTGCAGATTCAGGCAACTCATGACCAACTTACAGGGCTACCTAATCGCATTTTCCTGGTTGAGAAACTGCAGCGGGCGGTAGCGGGATTGCATGCATCACCGGTGCCCTCTCGAGCATCATTGTTGTTTCTGGATATTGATCATTTCAAGAAGTTCAACGACACACTCGGCCACTCGCACGGCGACCAAGTACTGCAACAAGTTGCAAAGCGACTCGAGCAGGTCGTTCGTCCAGGAGACATCGTTGCTCGATTTGGTGGTGATGAGTTCATCGTGTTGTGCGAACGTCTTGACGCAGCGAGTGATGCAGTAGTGATTGCCCATCGGATCAACGAAGCCTTTCTCACCCCCCTTCGGATTGACGGTGCAGATGTTGCGGTTGGAGTCTCGATTGGAATTGCTCAGATCGATCCTCAAGAGGAAGACCCGCTCGCTGTTATTAGGGATGCTGATGCTGCGATGTACCAAGCCAAAACTGGCGGCCGGGGCAGATGGGTGATCTTTGACCGCAAGATGGGGGCTCAAGCCACACAAAGACGCCGAATTGAGTCCTGGCTGCGTGACTCCTTAGAGGGCAAGGAGTTTGCTCTTGAGTATCAGCCTGTCCTGTCTTTGCAGACAGGCGAGTTACTAGCCGTTGAAGCCTTGATTCGTTGGAATCATGAGGGTATTGGTATTGATCCATCTGAGTTTGTTCCGATTGCTGAAGAGACTGGATTGATTGTTCCGATTGGCGCATGGGTACTGCAGACTGCCTGCGCTCAGCTAGCCTCCTGGCAGAAGATGCCCGGGTGGTCAGGCTTGCGCCTTGCAGTCAACGTTTCTGGCCGCCAACTTCAGGACCCCGGGTTTAATAAGCTTGCTGCCGGGGTCATTGCTCAGTACGCATTGACCCCACATACGCTGTCGGTAGAAATCACCGAGACTGTTTTTCTTGAAGATGCTGTTGCTTGGGCTGAGCGTCTTGAGCCGCTCAAGCAACTCGGAATTGGTATTTCGCTTGACGACTTTGGAACGGGGTACTCCTCGTTGACATACCTTCGGCGCCTTCCAGCCGATACCGTCAAACTTGATCAAACATTTGTGAAGGGGCTCGACAATAGCGATGCAGACAAGGCGATCCTTGCGGCAGTCATCAGCTTGTGCTCCACGCTCGGACTGAGTTGCATTGCCGAGGGCATCGAAACACCTATTCAGCATCAGATGCTCCAGGAACTGGGCTGTGACGCTGGCCAAGGTCACCTGTTCTCGCCAAGTTTGCAACCACAAGAGTTTGAAAATCAGTTCCTCAACAAACCACCTATTGGGGGTGCTGCACAGTAAGGAGCTGCAGGTTCCCTACGATGTCGGTTGTGACTGTTTCTAGTTCGCCTTCATCAGATGCAGAAAAGCTGGCCCCCTATGCGGGCTTTGGTGGGACTGTAGGCAAAGTCTTTTCTACCTCGCAGTCTTGGTGGCCGCCTCGACCGTCGCGAGCCAAGAGTGCGCCCAACATTGTTGTCATGATGTGCGATGACTTGGGCTTTGCCGATCTTGGTTGCTACGGCTCAGAGATTCCTACTCCCCATATTGATCGTCTCTCAGCCGAGGGGCTTCGCTACAGCGATTATCACTCGACACCCATGTGCTCGCCCACTCGTGCTTCGCTGCTGACTGGTTTAGAACCTCATCGAGCAGGTATGGGCCATGTCGCACATTCAGATCCTGGGTTTCCTGGCTATGCAATGGAACTCACCTCGTTGGCCCCGACCATGGCGGAGCTTCTGCGATCAGGCGGCTATCAAACCTTGATGGTCGGCAAGTGGCACCTCACAAAAGACAGTGAACAAAACGACGCTGGGGATCGTTCCTCTTGGCCCCTACAAAAAGGATTTGATCGCTACTACGGGTTCCTGGATGGCTTTACCAATCTTCATCATCCGCACCGACTCATTGAAGACAACCACGCAGTTCAAGTCGATGAGTATCCCGATGGCTACTTCCTCACTGATGACTTGACTGACCGGGCAATTTCCATGATCCGTGAGTCAAAGGCTTCCGATCCAGACAAACCGTTCTTCTTGTATCACGCACAAGGCGCAGTGCATGCGCCGCTTCATGCCAAGGCCGAGGACATTGCTCGTCATGACGGGCGATATAGCCAAGGCTGGGACGTTATCCGCGAGCAGCGTTATCAGCGTCAGCTAGATCTGGGTGTGATTCCGCCGGGGACGGCTCTTGCTCCAAGAAATAGCGAGTCAGGCGATGATGTAGCTGCATGGGACTCGTTGGACAACGACCATCAGGAACTTTTTGCGAAGTACATGTCGGTCTATGCCGCAATGGTCGACAATATTGATCAGAACCTTGGCAGATTCCGAGCTGCGCTCGAGGAAATGGGAGAATGGGAGAACACGTTCTTTGTATTCACCTCTGATAACGGCGGCTCACGTGAGGGCGAAAGGGACGGCACGAGTGCCTATCTGCGGTCCCTTCACTTTGGGCGAAGCGGCATTGAAGAGCCCTTTCAAGATGATCTTGACCAGATAGACAATATGGGTGGCCCAACCACCATGCCTCACTATCCGCGTGGCTGGGCAATGGTGTCGAATACCCCGTTTCGCTTGTATAAAATCAATGCTCACCGCGGCGGGCATTCGGTTCCGTTTGTAGTTTCTTGGCCCCAAGGTGGAGTCCCCGCTGGCCAAATTCGTGAGCAGTTCATGCATGTGTCGGATCTCTTGCCAACGCTGTTAAGTATTACGGGAATTGAGCGCCCAGAAAGTTGGCTGGGCCAGCCAGTGCTCTCACTCGACGGAGAAAATCTGAGTGCCACACTGTTTGATCCCCAAGCTCAGGGCCATCAGGGTGATCTGATAATTGAAAACGAAGGCCATCGTGCGTTTCGACGTGCAAGCTGGGAGGCCGTGACTCGCCATGCGCCTCGCAGTTCTTTTTCAGAGGAGTTGTGGCAACTCTTCGATATGGCAGCAGACCCTTCGCAGGTCCATGACCTTGCTGTGGCGCACCCCGAGTTGTTGGCCGAACTCACCGAGTCTTGGGAGCAGGCTGCTTGGGATAATCAGATCTTTCCCCTAGATGAGGGCACGGGGTATCGGTACCTACTTCGGCCGCCATGGACTCAACGCTACGAGCAGCCTGTGGTCATCTATCCAACTACGCCTTCTCTCGACCGCTGGCGGTCTCAGCGGCTGATTTTGTGGCGAGACGTAGTGATTACTGCTCAGGTGACCCTTGGGCAAAATGATGCAGGAATGTTGGTCTCTCACGGGGATCAGGGTGGTGGCTACTGCATGTATATCGATGACACTGGTGAGCTTGTCGCAGTGCACAACGGTTATGGGGTTGAGCGTGAATTGCGCGGCCCCGTAGTAGCGCCGGGTTCGCATCAACTTGAGCTTCGTATTACTTGCCCCGGCAACAATTTTTGGAACTTAGCCTTAGCTGTAGATGGAACCGAGGTTGCCTCGGGAGAGGGGTATCGACTGTTAATGGCAATGGCCCCCTTCCAGGGAATTGATGTTGGAATCGATAGGCG
>JBBDMQ010000131.1:0-5207 GCA_040878245.1 Microthrixaceae bacterium | reverse complement strand
CCGATAACACTGCTGTGCGGGCAATGAACGCTTTGGGGCAAGATCAATATTTTGGCGAACCAGAGATTGAGTATCAGCAGGTTGAATCCTCACCTCGCCATGCCGGGCGAAAGCTTGTCGCCCCTGCAGATGACGAATCTCCGGCGGAGGCCAAACCCGTGCCAGGTTTGGTCCTTCGCTGCATCCTCGATCCCGCAACCTCAGGTGTCTCCACCTCGAAGACGGGCAAAATGTCTAGCGAGTCAGCTCGTGAGCGCATTTTCGTTGACCTTGCAGATACGGCATACCAACTTCTTACTGATGGGGTCGTTTTTGAGAATGGTGAGTCGCGCAAGCTTCTTGCTGGAGACATTGCGGTTCTTGTCGGTGGCAAAGACAAAGGTCCCCCAATTGCCAGTGCGCTTAAAAAGCTCGGCATTCCGGCAATCCTTCGCATGGGGGACAACGTTGCAGACTCTGCTGCTGCTGAGCAATGGCGCACCCTCTTTCATGCTCTTGACCGCCCAGCGGTCACTAACCGTGCCACGGCAGCGGCGTTTAGCTGGTTCTTTGGTTGGTCTGCAGAACAAGTAGCCGAGGCCCTCTCTGAGAACGACCAAGACTCTCAGGCAGCTAGCGATCTTGCCAACCTTCAACGAACGCTGATGGATTGGGCAGAACTTATGCAATCCAAAGGTATGGCTGCCCTCTTTGGGGAAGTCCGGGCACATTCCGATGAATCCAGAACGTACAAGACGCTGCTTGCTCGAGTGTTGGGCGCTGATTCGGGTGAGCGAAACCTGACCGATCTTGAACACGTTGCGGAACTTATTCATGCCGAGGCACGAGCACGCGGTCGCGGCCTCAGTGCGGCAGCAGCGCTGTCGATCCTTGATGGTTTAGGAGGCACCGGTGGTGACGAGATTGCAGGTGAAGCAGCCCAGCGCCGTGTTGAGTCAGAAGCTGATGCAGTTCAGATCCTGACGATCCACGGAGCGAAGGGCCTTGAATTCCCGGTTGTGCTGCTCCCAGACCTGTGGGCCGGAGGCAAGCGAGTTCAGGCAGGTACACATCTCTCCTACTTCTCCAAGAAATCGAATCGCAGAGTGCTAGACGTTTCAACAACGCGTCCCTCTAGTGAGGGGGTGTCAAAGCAAGACCGGAAAAAGACGGCACCGCACGCCCATAGCGAAACGGTCAGGCAGAACTGCGGTGACCAACAGCGCATGACCTACGTGGCACTTACCCGGGCAGTGCATCAGTCCGTTGTCTGGTGGGCGCCGATATCTGGGAGTGGTGCACTTAAGTCAGGCCTAGCTCGCATGTTGTTCAACGACAACCCCGAGCTTGGAGCTGCTGAAGAAGTGGAGGAGGCCAAAGTTGCAACTCTTGAATCCATCCGTGAGCGCATTGCAGAGCGCGGCGCAGCCGATGTCATTCAGGTTGTTGAACTGCAAGAGTCAGGTGCTACTCAATCCGACTCGGTTGCGATAGTTGAGGACGCCGAGGACACGGAAGGCCAGATACTCCGCGAAGCCACACTCGGTCGTCGACTTGACCGTGAGACCTTCCGATGGTCCTACTCAAGCCTGCAAAAAAAGATCACCTCAACCAAGGACGATGATGCGCAGGGCGACCCAACGGACAGCCGCTCCGAAGAGCGCGGCGGCCAAGACGAGGTTCCAGTTGCCTCCTCGCTTGACTCAGATAGGAGCACTGAGCTGTCTTCAGCAAAACTCACAGACCAAGAAGCCGAGACACAGGGCTGGAACCAGCCATCGCCGTATCTCGGTCTTGGAGGAGGGATCCCTTTCGGGAATCTGGTTCACTCACTGCTCGAAAATGTGGACTTTGATGCAATCAATCTCGAAGAAGAAATCAAGCAGCAACTTCAGAGGCTCACTTATCACCGAGTCACCGAACAACAACTTGAGAAACTTCCAACGGTGTTAGCCAATACCCTGCGCACCCCATTAGGTCGGCAGTTTGGTGATATTGCGTTGAGCAAACTTCAAGCAGTCGACCACCTAGACGAATTGGACTTTAACTTGGCACTTGCCCAGCAACAGCCAGTTTCAGCCTCGCAAATCGGCAAGGTTATTCGCGGACACCTTGAGAGTGATGATCCGTTTGCACAGTGGGCGGAACGTTTGGCAAAGGGCCTCGGCCACATCAAACTTCAGGGATACTTGAGTGGTTCAATTGACCTCACGCTGCGCTACAAAGTCGGTGATCAAGACAAGTATTCGGTGGTTGATTACAAGACCAATCAACTCACGCCAGCAGGCCAGCCTGGATCGCTCCTTGATTATCACCCAGCAAAGCTTCCCAAGGTCATGACGCACACTCATTACGCGCTGCAGGCACTGCTTTACAGTGTGGCGTTACACCGTTATCTGCGATGGAGGCTTCCCGATTACAAGCCAGAACTTCATCTCGGTCCTGTTGGGTATTTATTTGTTCGAGGGATGGTCGGCCCCGATACCCCGGTAGTTAGGCGAGGAGGCCATGATGGCGTGCGCGCAGGCGTGTTCTGCTGGCAACCGCAGGTAGAACTCATCGAGGCGCTCAGCACCCTGCTTGCGGGTGGCCAAACTCGGGCGGTGGCCTCATGAATATCCAAAGATTTATTCCCGACGAAGTCGAAGCACTCCGGCCGTTCGTAGAGGCCGGGGTATTTGGCTCTACCGAGGTTCAGGCAGTCACCACTTTTTTGCGCGCAGTTACAGCCCAGCCCGAAACGAAGTCTTCACAAGTATCTACAGAGGTCATCATTGCTGCTGCTCTGGCAGTGCGAGCGCCTCTGCATGGCCATGTTTGTGTCGATCTCCGAAGCATTGCATCAACTGTGGTTGGCAATCAGGACTCCTCCTCTGAGTCAATAACCGAGGATGAAATCGGCTTGTTCGGTGGGGTTGCAAACGAGGAGGATTCTGCCTCGCAGGAGGATCAAGATTTCGCTCATGACCCTGCGCTTGAACAGCAACAACGGCTTGCAAACCTGCAGTGGCCTGATGCCAAAACCTGGCTGCAAATTGTGGCGAATTCAGAGTTGGTTCGTGTTGTCAAACGCAAGGATCCTGCACTTTCGAGTAGTCATAACGATCTTGCAAATCACTTGCAGCCACTTGTCATTGAAGATGAGCGCCTCTACCTCACCCGCTTTTGGTCGCTTGAGCGTTATGTTGCCGCAGATCTGTTGTACCGGAGCCAAGCTGCCAGCACCGAGGAAAGAGAGCAATCTGCCGAGGGCTTGTCCTCTTCGGCGTCATTGGCCTCAGCGGAGGTTGAGCGACTCTTCATCGCTGCAGCTGGTGCTGGTGAAGTGGATAAGGACCAACTAGCGGCTTCACTAGCGGGCGTGCATCGTAACTTCGTCGTCATCTCAGGCGGCCCGGGCACTGGCAAGACCACCACTGTTGCCACATTCCTTGCGGGCCTTGTGAGCAGTATGCAGCAACCCGCCGAGTCCGATAGCGAGTGCATGACTCTGAGCACTCAAAGAATTGCCTTGGCAGCGCCCACGGGCAAAGCCGCAGCGCGCATGACTGAGGCGATTCGTAAAGCAATCAACAACCTAGGTGAGGAACTCAATTCAGAAGTCGCCACCGAACTCGGTGAGCTTGATGCAACGACAATTCACCGACTGCTCGGCGCTTCACCGGGTACCGGATTTCGTCATAACCCCAGCAACCCGTTGCCGCATGACATTGTGATTGTTGACGAGGTTTCGATGGTCTCTCTATCGCTCATGGCACATCTGCTTGCAGCAATTCGCCCCGATGCCAAAGTTGTACTTGTCGGTGACCCGTATCAGTTAGCAAGCATCGAAGCGGGCGCAGTGCTCGGTGACATCGTCGGTATCGGCTCGACTTCAGGTGAGGTTGCAGGAACGGCCCCGCCAGCAGCAATTGCTGAGAGCGTTCGAGTGCTCACTACCGTGCACCGACAAGGGGAAGGCTCAGGAATCTTGAAGCTAGCGGAGTGCATCCGACAAGGCGATGCTGACTCAGCAATCGCAGTGCTGAAGAGTGCCAACGAAGACGTTATATGGGTAGATCCGGGTAACCCTGATCACAATGCTTCGAAGCTGCACGCAGAACAGGAACTTACTTTGGCAGCCAAAACCGTGGTACTCGCAGCACAAGGCAAGGAGGCTGATATTGACAAAGCGTTAGACGCAATTCTGAGTCTCAAAGTTTTGAGTGCCCTGCGGCGAGGCCCAACTGGTGTTGATCATTGGAATCAGCTCGTTGAGAAGTATCTGCGTTCAGAGGACCTCAAGAGCTATTCGGATTGGTATGCCGGCAGACCGGTCATGGTGACAAGAAACGATTACCTCAACAAGGTTTTCAATGGTGATGTTGGTGTGGCAATAGCCAAAGAGGACCTCAACAGAGATGACCGGTTTCAAGTCTGGTTTGAGAGGGCCGAGGGCAATCAGATGGTTGAGGCCACGCGCCTTGATCGGATTGCCACACAGTGGGCCATGAGTATTCACAAAAGCCAAGGCTCAGAGTTTGAGCATGTGGTGGTCAGCATGCCACCACCGCCGTCAAGAATCCTGACCCGAGAACTGCTCTATACCGCAGTGACTCGAGCAAAGAACAAACTCACAATTGTGGCAACCGAGGAATCAATCAGAGCGGCCATCAACCGAGAGGTTGCTCGGTCCTCAGGCCTTGCAGCCAGGCTCACCTAAACAGCTCATAAGAAGCCGCTTGAAGAATGAGTCACTGAACTTAATAGTGGCAAGCTAGCTAAGTGAAAGCTGTTCGTTATGTATGTTTTTAGGGGTACAAGTTGATTCAGTTCGATCAAGTCCGCTTGCGGGTGCTCTCGATGGTTCAGACCAACTCCGCACATCTATTAGCTCTTGAAAAATGTGTAGGAGCAGTGCTTGCTCAGCCCGTTTTTGCAACGGTTGATCTACCACCCTTTGAGAACTCGGCCATGGACGGCTTTGCGGTTCGTGCTACAGATATGAATCAGCTACCAGTTGAGCTCCGAGTAGTCGGGGTGTCTTCAGCTGGTCATCCTGCTGATTGTGTTGTCGGTCAGGGAGAGGCTGCTCGGATTCTGACGGGTGCTGTGATGGTGCCCGGAGCCGACACCGTTGTGCGAGTGGAAGATACCGAGACTCTGGATTTACAGAGAGGTAGTTCCGGTGGGCAGCCAGGTATGTATGTGCGGATTAGCGCTGCCCCCGACCCCGGGGCGAACATTCG
>JBBDMQ010000130.1:4884-5211 GCA_040878245.1 Microthrixaceae bacterium | reverse complement strand
ATCAAAGGCCACAGAATCGGAGAGATTCGCGACCTCACTAAATCGTTCAAATCTATGATGTCGATTCATGAAGAGGGACTCGAATCAGAAAGCCAGACGGGAGAGGCTGAAAATTCGGAGGCTGCCGAACTAAAGCTCGGCGATCTTGAAGCTCTACGCGGAGTCGTTAAGTTTCCCGTTCGAATTAAGTGCGCCACCCTCGGTTGGAACACCCTGCAACAAGGTCTCGACGAAGCCCTCAGTTCGGATTCCTAAGACCCCTTCCTCAACCCTCGGCTAAACCCCCGGCTAAACCCCCGTTTTGTCTTGCGAGAGACCCCCTATAGG
>JBBDMQ010000130.1:0-4874 GCA_040878245.1 Microthrixaceae bacterium | reverse complement strand
TCTCGCAAGACAAAACGGGGAAGTGGGACTAGGAGACAGGGAGAAGGTTCGGGATTCCCCATCGGAAAGTTGCGACTACTGGCGGATGATCACTCAGACTTTCGCCCGTAGAGGCCGAAAAGCGTTGCTCTGGAAACTCAATATTGGTCGCAGTTAGTTGCACAGAGTTATTGCTGCGATAGGCAAACTTGTCAATGCTGCCAGGCTGATCACATTCGAGTTCGGAGCAGACGTCAGTCATTCCAGTCGATGCCAAGAGTTGCTCCCAGATCACGCGATCAATCTCACCGGTATTCGGCTCCGGGTAGCCCTCATCAATATGCAAGTTTGTATCGCCGCCAAGAATCACCGCACGGTCATCACCCCTGGAGCGAATAAAAAGCGAAAGCTCCTCAAAGTCTCGGGCTTGAAGTGCTTGGTCTTTAGCACCGCTGCCGGCTTCAGCATGCAGGCTATACACATCAACTTCTCTTGCGTCACCAAGGGTCATTGTCACGACACGAAAGCCCTTCATCGCCAAACAATCCCCGGCACCAGTGAAAGCATCGCCGTAGCATCCGGACCACGCATGATGATCCTCGCCAGTGAGCGGGAACCGAGACATGACCCCAATGCCATCACCGACCAGCAGCGGCCGGGCCGCAGCGTTGACTCCAACTGCAGCAGGACCGGGGTGGCGATCCGTCCGGTACGGATGAGTTGCTTGTGAGCGCAGCCTGGTGTGGTAATTCACGAAGTCCAAGATCCCGGCCGCAGGTTGCCACCAGTCGAAATCCTCTTGAGTAAGTACCACGTCGTACGCATTCAACAGGGGGCTAATCAGCGGTATGTGCTTTTGTGGGTTCGCTTTCGAAATCTCCTGCGGCAAGCCCGCAACGTTGTAGCTCAATACATTGAACTCTGAGGGTGGCTCTGGCAGCGGCACCAAAGTTGTGGGAGGGCTGCCGGGGTCGGAGGGCGGTGGCGTGCAAGCAAGTAGTGACACAGACAGAACGAGTGCCGAAGCAATCAGCACCATCACTGTCGAACCTTTGGCTTCTAACCGCTTTCTGCCCATTTTCGAATCTAAATTCAACATGAACTACAGGTTACAAACTTGTCGCTAGTTATGTCGATAACTTCATACTGTCGCTAACTTCATATTGTAGATAGAGCCAAACTTCGCTGACTCAGTGCATACTGAGAAAGTCTTCTCCGATCGAAAGTCTTGGACGCTCCACTTAATGAAATCCTCGTTCAATAGCCCCGTCAACTTCGGAATATTTCTGCCTGACCAACTTGATCAGGCAGAGGAGTTTTACCGTGTCTACGGGTTTGCCGCCCTACGAGGCCTCTTGAGCGACCCTGAGTTGACTGCCATGAAGCAACAATGCGAAACAGCGCAGGAACAACTCACCGCTGGAGATCTCGAAGAACGCTACGGAACAGCAATTTTGATTGAATCCGGTGCAGGCGAGAAAGCAACCTCGCTGGCTAACTACGTCACCTACGTCACTGACCTGTCTGAAGCAGTTCGTGCAGCAGTTCAGCACCCAGTCATACTTGATCTCGTAGGTCGATGGTTACCTCAGCAGCACTGGCTGCTTGAGCAGCAGCGTTTCGGAGTGGTCTACCAAGACGCTCGCCCAGGTCGAGACTCCAGCTACACACGCCTTGGGTGGCATAGCGATTGGCAAAGTGGCCCCAACCTAGACATTTGGCCAGCAGTGGCATTCACTTTTCACCTTGACGCCACCAGTCCTGCAAACGGATTTTTGCGAGTAGTTCCCGGTAGCCAGCAATGGAACACACCAGCACCTTTCCTCAACGTCAACCAGGCTCAAGTCCCAGAGGGGTCACGCGAAGCTGCTGGCCATTCTGCAACTCCACCACCATATGAGATGCCTCTACGCTTTGAGAAAGTCGCAGGCGAATTCGCCTTATATTGCGAGGAGGGAGACATCCTCTTTCACGATGCCTACCTCTGGCACTCAGCAGCTCGCGGCACAGATGACAACACCAAGCGGCGACATATTCGGGGCAGTTTTCATAGCGGAGCCGAGAGGCTTGAGGGCGATCACCTTCATGACTTTGTCAAAAACGCGGCCCGCTAGTTTGACTCACCCACTCAATTCAGCTCGGCCAGAGCTTCAGTCAGCCCGACATAAGTTGAATCCTCGGCGAGAATTCGCTCTAAGTCTTTACGAGCCAACGAACGTTTCCCTTCACGCTCGTAACACCGAGCCCGCTCCAGCCATGCTCGGTGTCGAATAACGGGATTGCGCTGTTTAGTTTTTAGTGCCTCTTTAAACGCAATACGTGCTGCGTCGTAGTAGGCAAGTTCCCGCATCGCCACACCACGAAACACGCACAGCAATGCAGTGAGGTCATCCTGATTGGTGACCTCATCGGTGAGTTCAACAACCTCTGCCCAGCGGCCAAGCTCTGAGTAGAGTTCTGCTAAAGAGATCGCAGTTGCTGCAGTCGGCTCAAGCTGTTCCACAATATCAACAGCCTCTGAACGGGAACCCAGCAGTTGCAGCAGTTCCGCAAGAGCTAGGCCAACCGTATTACGGCTCAGCGATAGTGGGGCGCTCACTCCAGGTGCCAACACCAGCGTAAACGTGATGGCCACATACTTTTGGATGAACGGGTCAGCTGCAGGCTCCTTACCCGAGGACCACACCAGCATCAACATATTGGTGGCTAATTGGGCTTGCTCTGCTTGCATCTGAAGAAGTCCAGCAAGACAGGCCGCTGCAACCGAGACGCTTGGCTGCTCTCGTGCAATATGCTCGAGTTGCAGTACATCACTAGCTGCCATTGCTCGATATAGGGCCTTCTCTGGCTTTGGGGCAAACCAACCGGGCTTCTTGCGGGGTGCAATCGGCTGAGCTGTCGGAGCTGTTGTAGGTGTTGCCGGTATTGCCTCCCGAGCCGCTGCAGTCCGAGACGTAGAAGCTCCGCTTGCTGTATCTAGCCGTTGAACATGAGAAATCCCTGTTCCTGGCATAGATACGGATTGTTGCACGGTGCCATCTGGTCGCTGTGAAATTCTGAACCCTTTGACACCCGCAGAAACTCCAAGCCCACTGCGAGACATATTCAGCCGAACACCCGGCATCAGTTGAATCGATTTTCTCAACCGAAAACCCATACTGCTTCCTCTCTTCGTTGCTCAGCGTGGGGTTGGGGTCCAACCGATCGCTCATTCCGACTCCCTGAGCGCATGTCTGCTGCGCTGACTATCTAAGCAGCGAGTTCTGACATTCGGCGAGCGAGTTGCAGGTCAAGCATCGTCAACCCACCGGCATCATGAGTTGTCAGCTCAACTACTACGGTGGAATAAACGTTCGACCATTCAGGATGGTGGTTCAACTTCTCGGCCACTGTTGCACTCGCTGCCATAAACCCAAAGGCAGAACTGAAGTCAGCAAAATGAAACTCTCTACGGAGCTTGCCCTGAACGATTTGCCACTCCTTGAGTTCCAGAAGTGCTTCAGTGAGTTCAGCTTCAGTCAGGAGTTGTGGTCGTGTCATTCGACCAGCCTAGGTCGGAGCGAACTCAACCAGTGTGGCCTGAGATTAGAGAAGACCCTCAGAGAAAAACGGATCGTCAACTATTGGACGTGCAGCGACCTCAGGTGCAGCCTCTACTTCTGCTTCAACCCAAGCCGCATAACCAGTCTCTTCAAGGCGAGTCGCAATCTCCGGTCCACCCGATTCAAGAATCTGACCGTTTGCAAAGATATGAACCACATCTGGGTGCAGTTCTTCTAACAACCGGTTGTAGTGAGTAATGGCCAGCACCCCTAAGCGGTCACCGCCCTCAAACCCCTCAGTAGTTGCACGCTCAATCCTTCGTGAAACAGCCCGCAGGGCATCCACGTCAAGCCCGGAATCCAACTCATCAAGAATGGCGATCTTCGGGGCGAGAACGGCCATTTGAACAGTCTCATTTCTCTTCTTCTCCCCACCCGAAAGGTCAACGTTAAGCGGGCGGTCAAGGAACTCTCGCTCAAATCCAATCGAGTCGGCTTCTTGCCCCATGAGCGCCGATACCAGTTGGCGATCACGATTTGAGGCTGCAAAGGCCTCGGACAGCACGTCGGTGACACTGATTCCGGGTACTTCTACGGGGTATTGCATTGCTAGATAGAGCCCAGCCTGAGCGCGTTGCCATGTGGCGAGCGCTAGCAAGTCAACACCATCAAGGGTGACCGAGCCACCGGTCACTTCATAGCCCGGTTTACCCATCAACACATTCGACAGGGTTGACTTACCTGAGCCGTTCGGGCCCATAACAGCGTGGACTTCTCCAGAGCGAACAGTCAGTGTGACGCCCTTCAAGATTTCCTTGCCTGCGACCTTGGCGCAAAGCCCTGTGATCACTAATTCACTCATGACAGCATCACTAGGACCTCTCCATCTTCAACCGAGGACTCATAGCAGGGCACTGGCCGAACTGCCGGCAAAGAAAGCGGTTTGCCGGTTGACAGATCAAATGCGCTGCCGTGCTTTGGACACTCAATCGCACAGTCCTCTACCTCACCTTCGCTGAGAGACACGTCGGCATGACTACAAGTATCACCAATGACAAACACGTTCGGTTCAAGACGAACCACGCACAATCGGTGTCCTTCAACATCAAACCGCTTTGCTTCGCCTTCAGTGAGGTCAGCCAAGGAACAAATTCTGACGCTAGCTTCGGTCATGCTGACTCCTTGGTGGCTGAATCAGACCCCACTGAGCTAGTTGCTAGAAGCGTCCCGACTTGCCGATCAAGAATCTTGTTCACCCGATCCCGAGCTGTTGCCGCCAACGCTGGAACCGCAAAGCTGTCGAGTACCTCGTCAAAAAACCCAGCAACTATGAGCCGTTCAGCCACAGCGAAT
>JBBDMQ010000129.1:0-5232 GCA_040878245.1 Microthrixaceae bacterium | reverse complement strand
AGATTGCTGGCATTTTTTTCAATTTTTGTGGGAGCTGCTGCGGGAGGAATGATCGGCTATGCGTTTGCAGAGCTTGGCCGTTTTGGTGGCGGCGCTGTGGGTTTCATTACCTTTCTTTCGATGCTTCTTGGAGCTGCAGGAGTTGCAGTGGTTGCCGTGCTCACACTTCGAGCCTTCGGCGAGTGGGACACCATAAGAAAAGGTCAATCAACATCAAAACGAGCCTCTTAACAACAACAGCTCAATCAGAGGGGGCTCGGCGTGAATCAAGATAAGAACAGGCAGGTGGAGTACCAAGAACTACTCCAGATTGCGTCTCAGGCGGCGCTCAGCGCAGTAGAGCTCATTTATACCAACCGCCCCAGTTCGTTTCGAGTTGAGCAGAAAAGCTCAGTTACCGATCATGTCACCGAGCTAGACCTCGCCTCTGAGCGTTTGATCACAAAGATCATTGCAAGTCACAGGCCACAGGACCGAGTTATTGGCGAAGAAACGCAATCTTCATCTGACAAGGATTCTGCAACGAGCAGTCGAGTTGTCTGGTACGTCGACCCAATTGATGGCACGACGAACTACGTCTATAACCTGCCGGGGTACGCAGTATCTATCGCTGCTCAAATTGACGGTCAGACTGTAGCGGGAGTGGTTGCAGATCCAACTCACGCTCGCAGTTATCACGCAACCCTTGGTGGGGGCGCGTTTTGTAATTCACACCCACTTCAGCCATCGCTCGAGAACCCCACTCTGAGCAGTGATCTCATCTCAACTGCTTTAGTAGCGACTGGATTTTCGTACTCGGCAGAGCGGCGTGCTCGCCAAGGAAAAGTAATTGCAGAACTCCTACCGAAGATTCGAGATATTCGCCGGATGGGGTCTGCTGCGTTGGACTTGTGTTCGGTTGCTGCTCTCCGAGTAGACGCTTACTTTGAGGTCGGGCTCTCAACTTGGGACTATGCAGCTGGCGAGCTGATTGCCACCGAAGCTGGTGCACGAGTCGGATCCCTTGACCCAGAGGGCTCAAGTTCTCTGGGGATTATTGCTGCTTCTCCCCAACTCTTCGAACCACTTCAGGAACTGCTTCTGAGCCTTGGAGCAAGCCAAGTCTGATCCCAGATTTCGAGGAGCAAGCAACAACCCCTCGACATGGGCGAGACTATAGGGGTGGGTACCAAAATTCTTTATGTTGAGGACGATCATCGGATCCGCGGTTCAGTCAAGCTTGCCCTTGAGGATGAGGGCTGGCAGGTTGACGAATCCGAAACTGGTGAGGATGCAATTCTTTCCTTTGGTCGATCCCCCACAGATGTTGTTTTGATCGACATCATGCTGCCGGGAATTGACGGGTTTGAGGTCTGCCGGACAATCAGACGCCACAGCGATGTGCCCATCATTATGGTAACTGCGCGTGCAGATACTCATGACGTAGTAGCTGGTCTAGAGGCCGGGGCTGATGACTACATGACCAAGCCTTTGCAGCCCAAGGAACTGTCGGCGCGAATCCGCGCCATGCTCCGCCGGGCGAGGCCTGCTCAGCCGGGCAATCCGCACCTTCAGTTTGGCGACCTAGAGATCATTCCGCAGGAAGGCGTGGTCAGCCGTGACGGGGTTCAGATACACCTCACTAAAACCGAGTTTCGGCTGCTGGTAGAACTGGCAAATACCCCCGGGAAGGTGTTCTCTCGAGAAGATTTGCTCGAGAAGGTTTGGGGTCACGGCGTGTTTGGCGATGGTCGACTCGTTGACGTGCACGTGCGCCGTTTACGGACCAAAGTCGAACAGGACCCCGCAAACCCCCGTCATGTCATGACTGTTCGTGGACTCGGTTATAAGTTGCAGCCCTAACAGGCTCTTGCTCCTCTTACACTGCTCATATACAGACAGCCTGCCACTACCAAACACTGACAGATGACTACGCCGCAAGACTCCCCCACACCTCTATCAGTGAGCGAGCACCGCAGCGTGGTGCGGCTTCAGCGGGCTATCCAAATTGGTCTGCGCGCAAGAATCGTCTTCGCAGTTGCAGCCGTCGCAATGCTGTTGTCAGTTGTGCTTGCCGCGACCACTGTGACGATTGCAAAGAACACGTTGCTCACTACTCGAGAACAGGCCTTGACTACCCAGGCTCTCGCCAACGCTGATGCAATCACCGGAGCACTCGGCTCTGCAGAGACTTCTGATCTGCAGACCCTTCTGGGTTCGCTGCCGCAAGGTGGCTCCCCCATACTGCTTACCGGAACAAGTTCAGGCCCCGCTGGGACAGATCCCACCACTGTCTCTGTAGACGCTCGCTACAGCATTGACACTCTGCCGGCTGAGTTTCTTTCCTCGGTTGTAGAGGATCGCAACAACGCTGTGATGCGATTCCGTTTTGAGCAGGAGCCGCTGCTAGTAGTTGGGGTGGCCCTGCCCAACTCAGAGGCGAGTTATTTTCAAATTCATCAGCTTGGAGACATTGATACCGCAATCAGAAGCCTCGGTTTTAAGCTTGCAATTGCAGCGTTCTTGACCACACTTGTTGCTGTTGGGCTTGGGTATTGGGCAAGCAAGTACACCTTGCGGCCGCTGAATAGAATTCGCGATGCAGCTGAGTCCGTTGCACTTGGTCAACTTGATACGCGAATTGAATATGCCGATTACGCCGCCGACCCAGATTTGGCGCCGCTGGTAGCCAACTTTAATGACATGGTCAGCGCACTGCAGGAACGCATCAATCGCGATGCAAGATTTGCAAGCGATGTCAGCCATGAACTTCGATCCCCATTGACCACTCTTAATGCCTCAATTGAAGTGCTGGAGAACGCTCGAGATTTGTTACCTGAACGTTCGCAACAGGCATTAGACCTGCTGTCTTTAGATATGGGCCGCTTCACACAACTTGTGGAAGACCTACTCGAAATCTCTAGGTTTGATGCCGGTGCGGTACGTCTAGAACTTGATGCAGTAGCTCTGGTTCCGACTGTTGAAGCTGCTGTCCGAATGGTGGCAAATGCATCAGTTCCCGTTGAAGCGGATCCAGCGTTGACAGATGTTGTCATAGCTTGCGATAAGCGGCGCTTGATGCGTATCTTGGCCAACTTTTTCGACAATGCCCGGAAGTACGCCGACGGTGCAACCAGCGTAACGGTTGAACTACACGAGCCCGATCACCTAGGAATCATTTTGGCGGCTCGCACTGTACGGATCTCAGTCGAAGACAACGGCCCAGGGGTTCCAGAAGCGGAGCGTGAAAAGATCTTTGATCGCTTCAATCGTGGCGATCAGGGCGGTAGTCGCGGAATCGACCTTGGGGTTGGACTTGGGCTGGCCCTAGCTGCTGAACATGCCCGTTTGCAAGGAGGCAGCGTATGGGTTGAGGAGCGTCATGATGGCGCTCAAGGCTCTCGCTTTGTTCTGGAACTGCCAATGATTGAGCCAATCGAAGCCGATGACCCAGAGGATCTTGCTGCTGTCACTCCGGAAGAAGCCGAGACGTTTGCGCTCACGGGGCAGATGCCAGCAATACGGCTCGACGAGGCCTCGGACCAAAACTCCTAATGCGCAGATCTATAAGTGTCCTTGCTGCTGCCCTCTGTCTCTCGCTGTTGGCTTCATGCGGTGTTGGTGCAGATTCAACCCCGCGCGTGTTGCAGTCAGCATCATCCACCACTACCACCGTTGCTGGACCATCAGCAGGGCAGGTGAAATCAGCGCTGTATTATGTGAACGACGGTTCACTACTTCCGCAGATTTCGGAACTCTCCGACCGAGGGCTGCAGACAGTCCTCACGGCCAACCTCCAACCGCCGCAGGCTGGGTCGGAAGTTGTCGGGACTCTGTCGTCAATTCCCACAGGAACTCGATTACTCAGCCTTCGACAAGTAGGTGACACCTTGACGGTGAATCTCTCTACTGAGTTCAACAACGTGGTAGGGCTATCACGTCAACAGGCAATTGGACAGCTAGTCCTAGCTGCCACCGAGCGTGCAGCGGTGGGCGATCTGAACTTCGAAATTAACGGCGAACCGATTCAGGTGAGCACGCCGACTCGCGGAGATGCCTCAACTGTCTCGGACTGCGATTTCGCACCCCTGCTAGCGACTCAAGCTCAGGCTGCAAGCGCTGAGTTAGACCCAGAGTCCGGCATCCTGCTTGATGTCAGGCGATCCGGATTCGCTAGTGATTGCTAATCAGCTAGCAACAGCCCCCTTCAAACGATGACGGCTCTACCCTGCGACCTTGGCGCGTCACCCGGTAAAGAATGGGCTTACTACCTGCGCATAAAAATCAAGATCCACCGTCTTGGGTTCACTCACCGCAGCTGCTAACTCAACTCGGCAGATCTGATCAGCCTGAAGTGCCACCATCTTTCCCCAGTCCCCCTCCGCTGCAGCATCAGCTGCTTCGACTCCAAATCGAGTGGCCAGGACACGGTCGAAAGCGGTAGGAGTTCCGCCACGTTGTACGTAGCCCAGGGTAGTCACCCGAGTCTCAATACCAGTACGCCCCTCTATCTCTGATGCGATGACTTGGCCAATGCCGCCAAGACGCTCATGGCCGAACCGGTCCACCTCATACTGAGCAGGCGCCATTGACCCAAGGGCCGGTTGCGCTCCCTCAGCTACCACCACGATTGAGGCAAAACTATTTCCTTCGTGTCTGCGCATCAGAGCTTCACAGATCTGTTCGATCTGAAAGGGAACTTCGGGAATGAGCGTCAGCGTGGCGCCACCTGCAAGCCCTGCTCGAACTGCTATGTGGCCGGTGTTGCGTCCCATCACCTCTACCACCATTACGCGATCATGTGCTTCGGCTGTTGTATGGAGTCGGTCGATTGCGGCGGTTGCTACATGTACTGCTGTATCAAAACCAAAGGTCATTTCTGTTGCTGAGATGTCATTATCAATTGTCTTCGGCACACCGATACACGCAACACCATCTGCCATCAGATCTCGAGCAGCGCTCAGGGAGCCGTCGCCGCCGATCACGATAAACCCATCAAGATTGTGGCGGCGCATAGCCTCAAAGACTCGAGGCAGGCCATCCTCAAATTGATAAGGCTGAACCCTTGAGGTTCCTAAAATTGTTCCACCTCTTGGCAGAATCCCCCGACACCTTTCAATCGTGAGATCCTCGCACTTATCTTCGAGCACCCCGAGCCATGCATCACGGAATCCAACAACAGTTCCGCCATGGACTTTTTCGGTTTTACGGACCACTGCCCGAATGACCGCATTAAGCCCCGGGCAGTCACCA
>JBBDMQ010000128.1:0-5246 GCA_040878245.1 Microthrixaceae bacterium | reverse complement strand
GGTGGGCAACAACCACGACTCAACTGGCAGTGCCGTGAGAACCTGCTCAAGTTCTATTCCTTCTGCATCTAGGTCAGCTATCAAAGCAGTGAGGTCAGCCACGAGAAGCAGGTTCACACAAATACTGCTGCAATTCAATCGCTCAGAATATCGATGGCGCAGCTCAACCCGCTTGGCGAAGTGGCTAAAGGGGCAAGTGAAGACAAGAATATGCACATGGCTGAAATTGCAGTAGTGACAGGAGCAAACTCGGGTATTGGCTTAGCAACTGCACTTTGCCTTGCTTCAGGCGGATACCAAGTGTTTGCTGCTGCTCGTAGACCGGAAGGATTGGAGGCAATCACCGAAGCGGCCAGCATGGCTGGCTTGACTGGCAGTGCAGGCAGTGCAGGCAGTGCGGGAGTTGTTGCTGTAAGCCTTGACGTCAACAGCGATGATTCAGTGGCCGCTGCGTTTCAAGAAATCCAACAGCATGGGCCCGTAGCCGTTTTAGTCAACAATGCTGGCATCACTGCCGCGGGAAGCATCGAAGAAACTCCCGTCGAGGAGTACCAAGCAATGTTCAACACCAATGTGCTGGGGATAGTGCGTTGCACCCAACAGGTACTTCCAAGAATGCGCCAAGCTGCTGCCGGCTCAGTCGTGAATATCTCCTCTTCCTCAGCAGTTCTCTCGCCACCACTCATGGGCCCATACGCATCCACAAAACGCGCCGTAGAGTCACTCAGCGAATCCCTTCAATCCGAGGTGGCACCGTTTGGAATTCGGGTGATTCTGGTACAAGCAGGCACCATCTTGACCCCTATCTGGGGTAAATCCGAAGTACCGACCGAAGACACCGCATACCCGCAGGCAAGGGAGTTTTTGCTAGAGGTGCTGACCCATAACCTGATGAATAGCGGAGTACCTCCAGAGACTGTGTCGGAAGTAATTCTGTCGGCCGTAAAGAGTGAGCATCCAACTCTGCGCCACCTTGTTGGCGATGCAGAGGTGCTCGCAGGAATGCGCGAGCGTCACTCAGATGACGAGCTCATGGGAGTATTCGCACTTCAAGGCGAGGAGTTTCGGAAGCGATACAGCGAACTCAGCAGGATTAATTACTGGGGCTAGACAACACTGGCCGATAGCGCCCAGAGGAGTCCTGCTCAATGCCTGCGATTGCAACCTCGGGGTCGTGTGTAAAGACAACCGATACGCCGCGTTCTACGAGGTCGGCTAATAGCGTCAACTTTTCTTGCATCGCCAACTCGGGAAAGCGGTCATAGCCCGTTGTAATAGGAGCATGCACCCACGGGGCTCCAAGAATGAGGTCCGAGGTATACAGAACAGGACCATCGGGTCCGTCTACCTCTGTCATCAATAGCCCAGGCGTATGACCATCGGAATAATGGAAGCAATACCCATCGCCCAAGGTCACCGAGGATTTTCCCCGAACAAGTTCAAGGCGGCCTGTTGCTTCTAGCAATGGCTGGAGTTCAGGAATAAACGAGCCTGCGTCCCGAGGGGTGGGGTTCAGAGCTCGATCCCAGGCATCTTGACTCACCACATAGTGGGCCTGAGGAAACACCAACTCGGGAGCGGAATCTGCTTGCCACGCCGTGAGCAGGCCGCCTGCATGATCGAAATGAAGATGAGACAGCACCACCACATCTATGTCTGCTGGAGCGACTCCAAGTTTGGCCAGGTTATTGACGAGAACATGTTCTGGGTCGCTTACGCCAAACCGTTCTCGCATGTTGGGAGCAAAGAACGCTCCAATCCCTGCCTCAAGCAAAACTGTTCGTCCCGAGTCCTCTTGTATCAGTACCGAACGTGTTGCCAGAGAGATCCGGTTGAGTTCATCAGGCTGCATCCACCGCTGCCACAATGCCCGAGGTGCATTGCCAAACATGGCGCCACCGTCGAGACGCTGGGAGTTGCCGAGAACCGGAGTGAGGGTAGTCATGACCAGAGCATAAACCTCGGCAATCTCACGCTGCAGGCAGAGTTGGCAAACTCATCCAACCTCTCAACGGTTTCATTACCTCTCATTATTTTTCATTAGCTCAGCGACTCGGCGGAAACATGCCGCCTCTTGCTTCGAGTACACAGTCCCATCGGCATGTAACAAGTCATGAAACCAAGGCTCTGGCTCGCCCTTGCGGGGAAGGTACCAAGAGGTCCACGGGTATTTGGTCTGGCTCCGACCGTCTACTAGTCCCCAGTTGAAGGCTGCAACCCCATGTTCGGCCAGCACCTCGAGTAGGTCTACCGATGAGCGCGGCCGACCCATCCACTCGGTACACAACAGTGGCCTACCAAAAGAAGACAAATATCGGATCGAATCCTCAAGACCCTTTCTTTGCTCGTAGCAATGAAAGCTCAGCACGTCGGATCGCTCGAACATAACCCGGGCTGCGGGTCGAGACCTTTCCGCTCCGCGCCGAGTGCCGTTAAATATCCCCACGGTCAACGGTTGATCAGGATTAACTGCAGCGGCCCAGTCGAAGATGTGCTCAAGCAGCCGTGCAATCAGCGCAGTCTTTCCGGATGGCTCAAACTTGCGATAGGCGGGGTTGGGACTATCCGGTTCGTTGAATAAATCCCACACGACAACTCTTGGATCATGAGCGAATCGGCCGATCACTGCCTCGACATAGGAGCGCAGTGAATCCCACTGCTCCGGGTTGGCAATCACTTCAGCGCCAGGAGACTGCAACCAAGTGGAGTTATGCAGAAAGGGCTTTGGCTCTCGCTGAGGGCCCACTATTGGTCGCGGATTCCAGATCCCATCGAACAGCACGAACATGACGGAGATGCCGTGCGAGTCGGCCACCTCGAGAACCTGTTCGACTCGGTCAAGAAACCCTTGTCCTTCGCTTTGCCAAAGCAGATCATGCAAAAAGATACGCATACTGTTCATGCCGAACTGCTGTGCAGCCCAGCCCAGTTCACGATCAATGGTCGCAAGATCAAAGGTGTCGGCTTGCCACATCTCGAGCTGATTACCCGCCGTAGACGGGCTGAAGTTTGCCCCGACTAACCATGGAGTTCGACTACTCCAGTCCTGTGCCTGCTCAACCGACCAGCGAGCTCGTGAGACAACCTGAGGAGCCGGTCTTGGGTCGTGAATCCGGAGCGCTTGAACGGCCTGTCGGGCAAGGATTGCGGCAACGGATGTCATAAGAGGCTGAACAGTAGCGTTCGGAGGCACTGCTGAGCTCAGCTTCGCGCCAACAATTTACAGCTTCACCTAGCCATCAATATGAAGCAGGTCTTCGCCTTAGCTCGTTGGGTCTAGCGATGCATCCGTGGGCGGCGATGATTTCAATCGATTGCGCAGCCAACTCCAACCGCCGGTTGACCACAGCGCAACCAATATAAGAACCGGCTGAAAAAACAGCCGGATAAAGCGCTCGGCGTCAGTGTCTAAACCAAACGCTGCTTTCCCCTCAACGAACTGCGCAATATTGCCAGGGAAAATGATGATGAAGAATGCTGCTGTTGCAACCCCGACCACTGCTGCGCGGCGGCCAGCCAGTATGAGCGCTGCGCCTAAGAGAAGTTCAACGACACCAGAGACCAGCACTACGAGATCTGCATCGATGGGAAACCATGTTGGCACCTGCGCCTGAAACTCAGTGCGTTGAGTTGTGAGGTGACCAAAGCCTGCAAAAAGCAACGCAGCGCCAAGCGCGCAACGAACAACTGTGCGCAGTATCTGATTTTGTTTACTCATCACACCCTCACATCTGATCTCGGCGGAGCACTCGCCAACCTACTCGCCATCTGAGTTATTTCATTCGAGCATTGTGCAACACCCGCAGATAAAGCCAAGCTTGCCCTAGGGGTGTTCACCTCAGATCGACTCTCTCAAGACTCGTGCTGTTGCACGTCTGGTTGAACTACGCGCACTGCTATGAGTATGGCAATCGCAGCTAGCCCAGCACCGATGAGTGTTCCCCAGAGCCTCTGTCCGGCGATTCCGCCAACACCCTCGCTACTTCCCGAGCCTGTGAGCAGCACCACTCCTGTGGTGAGGAGTAGCGTAAATCGCAAATATGCGGATGGGTCAACCGCTAGCGCAAGGATGATGAGCGCAACCCCGAATGCGGCGAGCACTAACCCAGACTGCTGTCGGGGGGACAACGGCTGAGCCTCTACTGCATCAAGACGACTAGCTAGCAGTATCCCCACTGCGCCACCGATGCCGAGGAATAGCGCAAACTCTAAAGAGGTTTTCAGATCTGGTTGCCGCACCAAAGTGATTGCAATCAGCGTGATTGCCGACATTGGAGCGCCAAAGCCGCGTGTCACTGCGTGGCTTGGCACACGGTGACTGTAGTGAAAATCTGCCCTGGATCAATCCTTTGCCTGACCTGCCGAAACTAGAACGGCAGGGTGTAGCTGTTCTCTAGCTCGTCTTGCAGGACTGTGGCTAGGTGATCACTTGTATCTACTACAAGTTCCTCGCTCAACACCCGAGTCTGATAGGCCCAACCTTCTGGCAATGTCAGCAGATCACCGAGCGATTCCAAGGAATCCAAACTGATGTTTGGACGCACACCGATGCAATAGGACTGCATCACGTAAGCCTTTCCATCTGGATCAATCAACTCAAAGACATGCTTTCCTGCGTCGAAAAAGAATACGGCGCCACGATTCACATAATTCTCTGTGTACGGAACAACCGACGGGCTCTCGCCAAGTTCAACAACGGCAATTCGGCGAGTAGTCAAGCCGTTGAACTCTCGAAACACTGGATCCACTACGTCCACTTTGCTGCCGAGCCCATCAAGAACCCAATAGCGCGGGCCATTGAGTTTGACGAACAGTGCGCTAAGTTCCTCGGCAATTGAACCTGCATCAAGAGTGTCCCAAAGCTGCTGCGGACAGTCGTTCAAAAGCTGAGTTCCGTATACCTCTGCAACAAACTTCCCGTCCCGGCTAAATGCAGCAATGATCTCGCCGTAGCGGGTGTTGCGGTGATCAGAGATGAGTCGCTGCGCAGCAATCGGTTTCATACGGTTCTCCCCGAGTAGCGATAAGTCCTCTCAACAAGGATCTAAGTGGCAGGCTGAGCATAGAGCGCTGCTGTTCTCGAGGCTAGGAGCCGGCTTGTAGTATTGAGTCAGGGAGAGAAGGGACATAGTCGATGAGTGATGCACCGCAAGGTTTTGGATGGTGGCAGGCTTCGGATGGAAGGTGGTACCCGCCGGAGCAATGGACCGGATCAGAAGAAACCCGGCCGGTAGCCCCGGTTGCCC
>JBBDMQ010000127.1:0-5248 GCA_040878245.1 Microthrixaceae bacterium | reverse complement strand
TGAGTGGTATCTGCCGTTCGTGAGCAAGCCGAAGCTCCACTAGCTACAACAAGCACTACAACACAAGGGCTCAGAATCGTTCGTAAACGCTGCATTAGCCCCTTCTCTCATCCATGATCAATCGCGGAACGCAACATTACGTTACGAAACTCTTGCTGATCTATCAAGGTGTTCGACTAGGCGGATCTGCCTATGGCCCCTTCTTTGGGCGGTCGCGGTCGGGATCAACAATCACATATCTCGGGTCGACCTCGCCAAAGTTCAATGGTCGCATCAGTAAGTCGATCGCCGACCACAGGGTTCGTGATGCAGGGAAAAATAACAATGGACCGAAGCCAGCAATGGCTAACTCCACCAGAATCAAAACCTGCGGTATGGGGTCCGGAAAGAGCAGCAGAGTGACGCCCATCAGGAGCAGCAGCATCGCTGCGGTAATGACCACCGTATTTACTCCAATAGCTCCTATCCAGTGGCCTTCAACACGCTCAAAGTGAAGCGAGCAGTTGCTGCACCGCTCGTCCATTGAGAACCAGCGATGAAAGATTTTGCGATTTCCACATACGGGGCATCTGCCAACTGTGCCTCGTAACAGCATTTTTCTGGGCGAGAGGCCAAGTTGCACAGTGGTTGGTACCACCAGCTTTGGCTTTCGACGAGGTTGTGGCGAGGGCATCCCCTATGAGTCAAGCCGACCTGCTACGCGAATGCAGGTCGTGCCTTGATTCCTTGCGAGCTATGACACTCGGATGAGGAGATAGTTGTGTTGGGCGTTATTCGGTTTGAGGGCCAAGAATGAGATCAAGGTTGGCCATATCTTGTTCGTCTGCGCCAGAGAGCAATCGAGATGGCAGCTGTGTTGGTGAGGCGCCAACCAAGGTGCGAGTAGTCCCGTCTTGCATCTCAAGTTCAAACCACCGCCATGGCCCAAGCCTGACTCGGGCTCTTTGAATCTGTGAACGATCAATGCGCTGAACAGTGATCCAGCCCACAACATCGCATACCTCAGTGCTTGAGATTTTTAGAAAGCACCCGCTAGCTGCAACAAACGCTCCCAAGCCAATTCCGGTGCTGATGACAAATGGCCACCAGAAGCTGCCGTTGAGCTGATCTGCATTCCAGACTGCCCATAGCGCTAGCGCTAAGGCAAACGAGCTGCCGATGAGTCCCAGAACAAAGAGCGGTGCAGAGAGCAGAGTGGTACCTCTGACACGCTGTTCGGTGGAAACTGGGATGGGTCGAACCCCATTGAGTTTCGGAGTTCCCTCTGCTGGTTGCTTCATTTTGTGCCTTCAAGTTGTGGTGGCGTTCGCACAAAATAATCGGCCACCACAGTCACAGCCATCAGGCCTGCCAAGAAAATTGTAGCTAGCTGGCTATCGAAGTAGTTACGAGTTGCAGAGACCACTCCAAAGCCTAAAGTCACTGCCGCCGCAGAAAGAAACAGTGCGCCCACCAACCGAGAACCCTGCTCATTCGCCAAGAACTCAAGAACGGCTAACGCAACGAACACAAGAGCAACAGAAATCACCAAAGTCCAGGTGCTCTGACTTTCGGCTGTGTAACTCACTGCGGGCAGAATTGCCATGGTCGAACCCACGGCCACTCCAGTTATTCCAAAATGAAGTGGAAGGTGAGCAATGGTCCAGAAACGGTGTGCGGTTCTTCCCGATACCTCACCATCTTGTGGAACATTTGCAAAGTACAGCCACCAAATACCAAGGACAATGACCAATGTGGCCAGCACGCATTCCAGGACTAGGCCACCAAGATTTGAATCTGCTGCAGACAGAGAGGTCTTCACAAAGGATTCGCCTAGAACAATTGCAGTAAAGATGCCAAGTCTCTCAGCAAGTTTCTTGGTGTCGATTCCAAGAGATTCCAAGGCGGGTGGTCGTAAGGCTGGTGCAATAAGAATGAGCAGTCCGAGTAGCCAAAAGATGAGGTATCCGGGATCTGTGTAGAACGGGAACGCAAAGATCGCTGCAGCCAAAACGCAGGCCCAAATACGGGTAGTAGAAAAAGATTTGAGGTCTGGCCTTATTCTTTGGGCCTCCCAATAAATTCCCGCTAAGAACAGCAAAGTGACTGAGAACAGAGGGCCAGTCGCATAGGTATGGGAATACACCCCATCGGTGGCGGTCACAGCGGCGATGAGCAGCAGAATTTGTCCAATGACAAGCGCACGTATCAGGGCAGAGTCTTTGCCTAACAGGTTCAGTACCAATGTTGTGGCAACCCAGATCACCCAAACCAGGGTGAATACCGTTGCAATCCACGCCAGATTTTCCAAGGTTGGCTCGTGCGAGTAACCAAATGTCAGAACTGCCAATGTTGCAACAAAGAACAAGTCGTAGAGCAACTCGAGTGCTGCATGATCAGGGGTCCTATGCGCTCGCATCTGCTCGTACCTGACCTCGGAGGATATTGCTGCCAAAGATAGTTGCCACCATAACTGCCGCCAACACCACGCTGACAGCACGAAGCTCGTTAGCACTGACACGTGCAGTCACAAGTATTGCTACAGGAATCGCTGCGCAAGCAAGAAGGAACACTCCTGCTACTCGAGTGGAATGAGGCTGACCAGAGAGAAGCTCAAGCACAACAAGTGACAGCAGCACTCCAAGCAGCGGTATGCATAAGTACAGCGTTGCCGAGATAGGCATTTTTTCGCCGAAGGTGTTCGTTGCGAGTGAGGCGCCAACTGCTACTCCCACAATAGAGATGTGAAGAGGTAAGTGAGTGAGCATCCAAGTGATGTGCCCTCCTCTGCCCGAGGTCGGGCCTACCGAGGGTGCGTTTGAGAAATACAGCCACCAGATTGCAAAGACGATCACAAAGTTGGCCAGCATACTGATGACGCTTAATCCCTCCATGTTGTATTCAGTAGCCGTCATGGCAGTCTTCACAAACGTCTCTCCTAACATGATGACGGTGAACGCTCCGAAGCGTTCGACGAGATGATGCGTGGTGATGGTTTGTCCACCTAGCGGGTCTCTGCGAAGTGAGGGCACCAAAACAACAGCACATGCAAGCGGCCAAAAGATTACAAACGCGTTGTCTCCAAAAATCGGTGAACAGGCAAGTAGAACAGCGCTGCCAACACAGCAGGCAACACGGCTAGTGCTATACGGCCCCATCTTTGGCGTTGCCCGAGCAGAGAGACCCAGCATGGCGGCAAGCAGAAGCATTGTCAGGCCCAAGAGCGGACCGACGAGTAACGAGTGACGTTCAATGTCATCAGCTGCTGCCACCGACAAAAGAACGATGAGCAGCATCTGCCCAAGCACTAAAACTCGCGTCAAGTTGTTCTGTTGCCGGTCAAGATTGAAGAGCAAAGTGGTCTGCATCCAGATCAACCAGATCACAACAAATACCAAGATGAGCCAAAAAAGGTTTGCTGCTGTCGGGTGATGCGAGTAGGAACCCGAAAGCACTACCACTGCGGCTACAAAGATGAGGTCGTAGAAAAGTTCCAGCGCAGCGGGTCCCGGAGCTCCTACTACTCCAGCTAGGGAGAAGGGTCCGTTTTGTTGAGAATCACTTGCACTCACCTTCACAGGATAGAGCGAGTCCGGGCTTGAATCGGCCGGGGCTTGTAAGGCTTTCGGCCCATCAGAAATTTTGGCATTCTGGTACTTGACTCACTATGAGGTACAATCCTCATGTACCAACTGGCCGATAACGCGCTCAGAGGCAGCGTTGAAACGGTCCACCGTTCAGAGAAACCTAGGTCATCAGACCTTGACCTCTCGAACGGTTCGGGCGTCCGGTGCCGGCGCTCGGCCAGTCCACCCCCCGACGGTGTCGCCTCTTCCCGTCGATCCGGCTTCCCCATCGCGCACCCCCTGTGCGCGGCCCCTTTCCGGGGCGTCGAAAAATTTTGGAGTAATGAATGAATCCCCCGATCCCAACCGCGTCTGTTGACGCGCAGGACCAAGACACCCAGATCAGTGAGCCAGCGATCAGTAAGCCAGCCCAGAATGGCTTTGAGGCACTCGGCGTCCCTGCCGGACTGTCCAAGAGTCTGTTTGCCCGCGGCATTACCGCACCGTTCCCAATTCAAGTTGCGACTTTGCCCCCGGCACTTGCTGGCGAGGACGTATGCGGCCGTGCGCCCACAGGTTCGGGCAAGACGCTGGCATTTGGCATCCCGCTGATGCTTCGAGTTAAACGAGCGAGACCGAATCACCCACGAGCACTTGTACTTGCGCCAACACGTGAATTAGCTGCTCAGATCACTGAGGAACTCCGCCAACTTGGAGACGCAGATCAAACGGTTGAGGCCTTTTATGGCGGAGTTGGATTCGGCAATCAACTGCGAGCCTTAAGAAACGGCGTTGATGTTGCAGTTGCATGCCCGGGCCGATTGGCCGACTTAATCAACCAGGGTCATGTTCACCTCAACGAGGTTGACCTAGTGGTACTCGATGAGGCTGACCGTATGGCCGACATGGGCTTCTTGCACGAGGTAAAGCGCTTGCTTGATGCCTGCGCTTCACCACGTCAGACGCTGCTTTTTTCTGCAACTCTCGACGGAGATGTTGACGTCATCATCAAGCGCTACATGAACAATCCGGTGCGTCATGAAGAAGCCGGAGCCGACTCGGATGGTGATGCTGCCGAGCACATGTTCTGGGCAGTTGAGCGGGCCGATCGAGTTGAAATGACCGCTCGTATTGTTGATAGAACGGGACCGACTGTGGTGTTCTGTCGAACAAAGCGCGGGGCTGATCGAGTTGCCAAGCAACTTGAACAGCGAGGCGTGCGCGCTGTTGCCATTCACGGCGACCGCAGCCAAAGCCAGCGTGAACGTGCGCTCGAGCAATTCCGGCAGGGAAGAGCGCAAGCAATTGTCGCCACTGACGTTGCCGCACGAGGGATCCATGTTGATGGCGTGGCCTGCGTCATCCATTTTGACCCCTCGGAGGACCCAAAGGACTATGTGCATCGTTCTGGCCGAACTGGTCGGGCTGGTGCTACTGGTTCTGTCATCAGTTTTGTTGGAAGAGATCAGCGTCGCGATATGAACCAGCAACAGCGGTCACTTCATCGCAAGTTTGAGATTGTGGATGCGAACCCAGCGGGCCTGCCAGAGGCTCCACCATTTGTTGCTCCCCCCGCCCGCCCGGAACGTAGTAGTAGCGGCGGTCGTAATGCTGGCGGTCGTAATGGTGGCGGCCGTAACGGAGGTGCTCGTAACGGTGGTGCTCGTAACGGTGGTGGCCGATCTGCGTCTGGCCGGCCAGGC
>JBBDMQ010000126.1:0-1042 GCA_040878245.1 Microthrixaceae bacterium | reverse complement strand
GGATTGGTGGTGGGGGTTAAGGGCAGGTGGTGCCTTCGGGGGGAACCCCTGGTTTCCAGCCCGGCTCAGAAGTAGCGGGTGTTGAAGGCGCAACAGTGGGCGATGCTGACGGCGCAACCGTGGTGGTGGTCAGGGCATCAGCGTCGGGCTGCGATACCCGCTGGAAGTCTGATCCCAGAGTAATCTTGACATGTCCCGATGGCAGCTTCTTGTCTTCCTGCAGCTTGGGAGTCGCCGTAATCCACGGGGCCACAAGTTCGGCCATGCGCTGTTGCCCCTTGGGGTACGAAATGACTGTTTGCGCCAAAGTCTTATCTGATGGCTCGATTGATCCTTCTCTGAAATCACCCGAGACCAACACAAAGCTCACACGTCGAGCCTCTCCCTCTGTGCCCGAAGCGTTCACCAAATCAACCGTCACTTCATCGATTGAGGGTGGCGGGGCGGTTGTTGTGGTGACGGGAGCGGCCGCAACAGTGCCACGGAACAAATCCAAAACGGGTTGAGCTGCGGCATCATCAAGTAGCACTACTGCGGCGCCGCCATCAGTGCGAAATGGCACCACGGGAAGATTGTGGGTTTGCAAGCGGTCGGAATCAAAGTTCGAGAAACTCTTGCCGAGATTGATTAAATCAGCGGTGCCAAAAGAGCCGTCAAGCTTGACCGAACCGAGTCCCGCATCCACCAATGATTTTAGAGTGCCCACGTTATTCAGGCCCAGGGTTTGCGCCTTGGCAATCGCTGCCCGAGTGAGCAACTGTTGCCGGGTCATTCTCCCAAGGTCACCCGTCGGGTCAGACACCCACTTCACACCGTTGTTCCACTCAAGGTGCCGGGAACGGGCAAAAGCCAAACCATTTTGGCCATCAAGCAGGTGGCAACCTTTGACTCCGATCTCAAGACCTGAGTTGGTATCTCGAACAGGATGATCGAAATACATTGGGACGCCGCCAATCGCCTCGACAAGCGACTGAAACCCTGAGAAATCCACCTCAACAAAGTGGTTGATGGGAATTCCCAACGCGCTCTGCACAGTGTCAAC
>JBBDMQ010000125.1:0-5303 GCA_040878245.1 Microthrixaceae bacterium | reverse complement strand
ACGTTCCCGATAAACACCAAGAGTGAGAGAGCAATAACAAATGCACCAATAGTCGAGACCAAGTTCCAAGTGCTGAACCCTTGAATCGATGTATAGGTATAGGTACGGCGCATCATGCCCTGAAGGCCGAGGATATGCATGGGCCCGAACGTCAGATTAAACCCAACCAGCATGAGCCAGAAGTGCCACTTGCCGGTTCGTTCACCCAGGAAGTGACCAAACATCTTTGGCCACCAGAAGTACAGACCACCCATCATGCCAAGTAGCGCCCCACCAAAGAGCACGTAGTGGAAGTGAGCAACGATGTAATAGGTGTCAGTCTGCTGGGTATCTGCAGGCGCAAATGCGTGGGTCACACCGGAGAGGCCACCAATGGTGAACATTCCCACAAGTCCAACCGAGAACAACATTGGCACGGTGAACTTCAAGCGCCCGCCGTACATCGTTGCCATCCAGTTCAGAATCTTGACTCCCGTTGGCACTGCAATGAACAGTGTCGAGAGTGAGAAAGCCAACACCGAAAGTTGCCCCATGCCGGAGGCGAACATGTGGTGGGCCCAGACACCCCAACCCATGAAGCCGATTGCGATTCCCGAGCCAACCATGAACGGGTAACCGAAGATTGGCTTGCGTGAAAACACAGGGATGATCTCGGAGACCATGCCAAATGCGGGCAGAACCATGATGTACACCTCGGGGTGCCCGAAGATCCAGAACAGATGCTCCCAGAGGAAGGGATCTCCGCCCTTGGACGCATCAAAGAATGCTGCCCCAAACATGCGGTCAAATGTCAGTAGCAGAAGCGCCACGGTGATAACCGGAAGAGCGAATACCAGCAATACTTGCACTACGAAGTTCATCCAAGTAAATACCGGCATCTTCATGAGAGTCATGCCCGGCGCACGCATATTGAGCACCGTGACGGTCAGGTTGACTGCAGACACCGTCGACCCGATGCCCATAATGAGCAGGCCAATTGCGTAGAAATCAATTCCGGTGCCAGGAGAGAAAGTCACACCAGCGTTTGGTGCGTAGTTGAACCAACCACCGTTAGCGCCACCGCCGAGCAACCAAGACGAGTTGAAGAAAATGGCGCCAGCAAGCCAGACCCATAGCGACAGAGCGTTCATTCGGGGGAATGACACATCTCTGGCACCGATCTGCAACGGAATCAGATAGTTGGCGAACGCAGAGGCCATCGGCATAATCACCATGAACACCATGGTGACTCCGTGCATTGTAAAGACTTGGTTATACAAGTCAGCCGACAGAAGTTGGCTACCTGGCACAGACAGTTGCAGGCGAATCAGCAGCGCTTCTACTCCGCCGACGAGCAGGAAGAAGAACGAGGCAACGCCATACATAATGCCGATCTTCTTGTGATCGACGGTGTTAACCCAAGACCTCCAACCGGTGTTCGCTTGAGGGCGTGCGAAAACACCAAGAGGGTTTGGTGCCTCCGGGGCCACCGGGTCAAGGCCAGTGGTCAGCTCAAGTGGACGCTGTTCTTCGATGATCGTCATATGACCATCCCTTCTTTCGGTTCTGCTGAATTCTTATGAGTTCGCTTGTAAACAGAATTTTTCATGAATTACTGGTTCTAGGTAGGACAGGGTTACTTCAGGACTGGATTACTTCAGGGTGATCAGGAAGGCCGTCAGTTGTTCGATCTGAGCTTCGCTCAGGTTGTAGTTCGGCATTCCTTGATTGTTGTTCGGATCCATCGGCTTCACCTCTTCTGGGTTACGAAGCCAACGCTTGATGTTGTTTGTATCGGGAACCCCATCAGGAATTGCCTGAGGAATAGAGTCATCGCCCTGATACAAATTGAGCAGACCGCCTACGAAATGCTGTCTCATCATCATGTGCGTCAAGTTCGGCGCATTACCAGAGGCCATAGTGATGGCCACAGTCTTGCCGTAGTCGGGGTCTGACACAGTGTTGTAGGTATAGGGAGCCTTCGAAACAGGGGTGATCCCATCAATCTGATGACAGTACGAGCACTGAGCTACGAACAAAATTTGACCCTGCACGGCTAGCTCATTCTTTGGATCAGGCTGAGCTGGTGAAGTGGTCATGGCTGTTAACCAGACCTGATAATCCTCGGGGGTCAACGCCTTGACTTGCATGCGCATCTTGCCGTGCGACAGCCCGCAATACTCGGTGCACTGCCCTTGGAACATACCGACTTCGTTGGCCTGTAGGACGACTTGATGAGTACGTCCGGGAACGGCATCCATCTTTCCAGATAGTGCAGGAATCCAGAAACTGTGAATCACGTCATTGGACTGAATCTTGAATCGCACATCGCGACCAACAGGAATTGCTGCTTCGGTTGCTGTGATGATGTCTGGAGCGCCGTCATTGTCTAGGTCGTAGCGGTATTCCCACCACCACTGCTGACCGATCACCGTTACTTCGAGGGGGTCGGTCGCATCGTCCATCTGCAAAATGGTGTTGACGTTGAACACTGCAAGAACAGCAAGCAACAGAGCCGGAGCAATGGTCCAACCGAGTTCGAGTTTGGTATTGCCGTGCAACTGAACTGGTTCGTTCTTGCCGTCAACCTCATCGGGGCGGCGACGGAATCTTGTAGCCACAAACACCAGACCAATTTCAACCAGAATGAACACCACTCCAGCAATGGCAAACACCGGAATAATCAAATTTTGGATTGCCTGAGACTTATTCCCTCGGGGGCTCAACGTCGTGAGCGGCCGGCCTTCAGGTAATCCAATGTTTTTAACAAGTAGGAAGCCGAGCACCAGCACAATAGCCAGGCAGATTCCAGTGATGATGTATGACTTGCGATTGTTGCGCATCGACAACCTCTCAGTTCTCGACGATCAAGCGGTCGAGGTTCATGCTCCCAAGTGGCACTACACGTTCGGCGGAGTTTGTAGTCAACGAGGAGATTCCTTCTTCTGTTCCTGAATGTTCTGCCTTACGAGGCCCAGATAATCCTCCAGCGATTCCGCCTGCTAGAAGTAGAACTGCGCCTACGAGTAGTGCACCTGCCAACACCGACCGCTTCAGGTGCGGTCGTGAAGCCAAAAGCACTGCTACACCAAAGACAATAACGGCCACCAGGATGATAACAATCGCGGCTCCGGTTTTTGAAACCGCTAGCAGAATACGAGACATCAGAAACACAATTGCAACAGCGCCAATGGTTGCTCCGACAGGGATTTCAATGGGGTACATCAACTTCTTACGAAGGGCACTGTTGGCCGCTGCATCGTCTGTTGCACGCTCCGACCAAGCCCTCACGGTCCATTCAACAAGAACAACAAAAAGACCAAGGCTGCCGATTGCAACCAGCAACCCAGATACAGCTAGGCCAACAATGACTAGGCCAAACGAGAACGCACCAACGATGGGCCAGTAGCTCAGCCCTTGCGGAACGACTACCCGTAGGTCGGCGTTATCAGAAGTAGTGCCCGGCCCTTGAAGCTGAATCAGGGCTTCTGCGTCGCCATCACGAAACGCCGTCAAAAAGCCGCCGGTAGCAGCCATGATCCCGGCAAAGGCCATCAGAATGGAGTAGCCGATCTGATCGCCGACCCAACCCTTATAGCCAAAGGTAAGCGGGCCAACAATGCTATTGACTAGGCCACCGCTACTCAGCACTTCGCTCAGGCCACCGTTGTTTGAAGCACCCGTCACCATGCCGTAGACGAACGCCAGTAATAGGCCAACGGTTGCTGCAGCGTAGAAGTATTTTGACCCTCGAGTAATCATCTATCAGCTCACTTCTGGATGTACACGGCGAACCAGATCACCGAATAGAGAGCGACTCCTGCATACCAGAAGACTGCTGCTGCGCTAATACCGTCTGGCTGACGGCTGGAATACTGTCCGCCAAAGGTCCGAAATGCCATCAGCACTATAAATATCAGTCCGGCTATCACCATGGCTAGATGACTCAGAGTGACAGCGTAAAAGAGCGGACCTTCTGGCTGGGTGATAGAGATGCCGGCTTCTTTAAACAAGAAGGTGCTCTGGTTGACGAAAGCAATTCCCAACAGCAAAGTCACGCCGAGCGCTAAATACGTGTGGTATCGGTCATCTCTGCAGATTGACCACACTGCCCATTGCATAGTGACCACAGACATGACCATGGTCAGCATCTGCATATTTGGTTGTGTTAGCGCAATCTGATTATCGACAAGCCAAGCATTTCCTGCAGCATCACGAGTCGCAATGTAACTGCCGATCAGAGTGAGCAGCCCCATGGCAATTCCGGCTGTAACAAAGACAGTGCCAAAGATAAGTTCACGCCTTCGAGGCATGGTTGGCAACAACTCGGGTGTTGTCGAGGATGCCAATTGAGCGCCATCTGCTGGGATTGCCACCTCGGGGGGTGACAGGGTTGCTGTATCTGACATTAGGTGTCCTCCTGAGCGGATTCTCCGGCGGAGCGGAAGTCAAGTAGTGGGTAAGGGCTCACCACAATTGTCCTCATCAAAAGTTGTTGATCTTGTGCTGATAGTTCCGCTGCAGCCCACTCAAACGTGAGCCCTACCGAAGCGACTGAATCCTCCTGCGATGAATTTCCACGGCTCGTCACAATCGCCATCATCAGACCTAGAAGTGCTGACAATGCAAGGATTGCAGCCGAGACAGCAACCCAGACGTTGTAGAACGACAGATTCAGACCAAAGCCGGTCAGTCCTTGAAGAAGGAAGACCGTGGCGAGCAACCCGCCGCCTACTAGGGCAGCAGCAATTGCAGAGATCGCAATGGCCGGTGGAGCAGACGCACGAAGCACCACTCGAGACCAACCAGATAATGCTGCAAGCCCACCGAGAAAGGCAGCGCTCAGCAGGAACACAGCTTGTGCCCAGCCCAAGCCAGCAGCTTCAAAGCTAAATAACGTGCCAGGGCCAGTGGTATTCAGTGCTTCAAGCACTCCTGAGAGCAGGCCACCCAGCAGAAGCAAGAAGGACAAGAGTGCACCAATAAGTCCGGGAGTTATTGCAGGTTTTTTCCGGCGGAGCGTGTCCGCTATCAATCCCAACAAGCCAAGAACCGGCAGTGCAGCTAGCGCAACAAAAGCAATCCAGAAGATGTTCTCCCGACCACCCGAAGTCTGAGTCCAAGCCCCAAAGGAGAAGACACCAAACATGCCAATCATGGCTTGCAGGGTTCCGTATCGGGCCATCCTGCGGCCACATGCCTGCGAGACAAGGTCACAAGCGATTCCGAGCACCGGGATTGCCAGCATGTAGACCGCTGGTGCGTTCAGGAACCAAGACACACCAACTTGGTAGCGAGCTGCGAGTCCAGCAGCATTTGTTTGA
>JBBDMQ010000124.1:0-5320 GCA_040878245.1 Microthrixaceae bacterium | reverse complement strand
CCAAGCCGATATTTCCGGCGTCTTCACGATGCGCAGTGATCAAAGTGACTGGGCCCTCATTAGTGATGAGATCGCCTGAAGCTACGCCCTCGACCTTGTCTGTGGGCACCATACGGAACAGTGAGTCGGTGGGAGTGGCCAGCGTTGAAGCGGTGCTGCCCTGAGAGATCAGAATGATTCCGTTCTCGTCGGCATAGGGCAAGATATTTTTTGCCTCAGAGCTGGTCTGTGGACCAATCACCGAAGTGACTCCGGCCTCGTTCAGGCTGGTGAGTTCTTTCAGAGCAGTTTCAGGATCGCCGCCGGTGTCTCGCACGTCAAGCTCAATTTTGACTCCCTGTTCGGCTGCCGACTGCACGCCCGCCTTGAGCACGCTTTGGGAGGCAAGACCCAGAGTCTTTCCTTCACCAGTGAGGTCGAGTAGGGCGCCAACTTTGACGGTAGCGGTGATTGCTGCCGTGGTGGTTGTGGACTCAGCGCTGTTGGAGTCAGAGCTTGAACAGCCAGCTAGGGCAAAGAGCGAGATGCTGAGCAATATTCCTGCCGCCAGGACTATGCGACTAGTTGTTGCAGGTCTTGAGGCTACGGCGTTCTGGGCGATGGAATTTTGCATGGAGACTCCTAGCTGTCGGTGCGAAATGATGAGGTGCGGACGGGGGAGAGATACTTGGATCCGTGCGAGTTCAACCTGGTTGAACTGCCTAAGGCTTATTGAACTGCCTAAGGCTTATCAGGGATATTGCTTACTGAGCAGGACTCGGAGAAATTTCTTGAACCGAGTCTTGATAACAAGCGCTGATGAGTCCGTGCGACTCGCAAGCCTCTATAGCCAGCGCAAGAGCTAGGGCGGGCTAGCGGCGGTTCAAATGAGACGGAATTGCCAGTTTTAAAGGGTAGACCGACAAAATCGGAGGCCTTACGAACACTGCTAACAACCACCTGGCATGGTGGCTGAAGTTCAACGGCAAATTCGCAAGAAGTTTGGGTTGATAATCGCCGATTGTGTTGATGATGGCGGAGGCGGCTTTTCCACGGCCTTCCGGTACAACGCTGTAGATTCGGGTTCAATCAGCGCCGCCAAAGTGAGGCACAAAAAGATGTGGAGTCACTAGACATGGAGCAGAGCAGTACAGGGCAGTCCGATAGAGAGCAGAGCAGTACAGGTCAGCCTGCAGTGAGTAATAAGCGGTGGTTGCCACTTCTGGCATTAGGTACTGCGCAGTTTGTGATGGTGCTTGATCAATCCGTCATGAATGTCTCGATCAGCACACTTGTTGAGGACTTCGATACAACTGTCACCACGATTCAAGCGGTCATCACTCTGTACTGCTTAGTCATGGCCATGTTTATGCTGACCGGGGCAAAGATCGGAGACATTATCGGCAGACGAAGGGCCTTTGTTGTGGGCCTTATCGTTTACGGGTGCGGGTCGGCCGTGACTGCTGTTGCACCGACCGTTGGAATACTTACTCTTGGTTGGTCTGTTCTAGAGGGTCTCGGTGCCGCGTTGGTATTGCCTGCTTTAGCGGCTCTGATTGCGGGCAACTTTGAAGGCGCCGATCGCAAAGTTGCGTACGCCGTCATCGGGGGCGTTGCAGGCGCGGGAATCGCTGTTGGCCCCATTCTTGGCGGGTGGGCTACAACCGAACTTTCTTGGCGAGTGATCTTTGTTGGCGAAGTTGTGTTGGTGCTGTTTGTCCTAGTTATGAGTCGACTGATCAAGGATGTAGCCACTGATGGGCCGGCACCTCGCCTGGATCTTCTGGGAAGTGTTTTGGCGGCGAGTGGCTTAGGGCTTGTGGTTCTTGGAATCCTGCAATCCAGCACTTGGGGTTGGCTGCGGCCAAAGGATTCGCCGGTCGAAATATTTGGCTTCTCGCTGACGGTCTTTGTACTTGCTGCAGGTGGTGTTTTGCTGTGGGGGTTCTTGCGCTGGCAGCGACACCGAGAGGCTGCGGGGACTGACCCGCTAGTGCACCTCGACTTACTCAAAATTCCCCCGTTGCGGGCTGGATTGATTGGGCTATTTAGCCAAAATCTGATTTTGATGGGGGTGTTCTTTGTCATTCCGCTCTATCTACAACTAGTGATTGGTATGAATGCACTTGAGACTGGCATCTTAATGCTGCCTGTCTCGGTAACCATGCTGGCCGCCTCGGCCGCAGGTTCGAAACTCTCGAGCAGGTTCTCGGTCAGGTCGATTGTTCGAGCGGGACTCACCATCACGATGTTTGCAGCGCTCATGCTGCTGATCAGCATTCAGCCCGACCTAGCCAACTTTGGTTTTGCTAGCTCAATGGCTGTGCTGGGAATTGGAATGGGCCTCATGGTGTCGCAATTAGGCAATGTTGTGCAGTCCTCAGTTGACGTCTCTGGCCGAGGCGAAGCTGGTGGTTTGCAGTACACCGGTCAGCAACTTGGATCTTCACTCGGTGTCGCTCTGATCGGAGCGATTGTGCTGGCCGGGCTGACGGGAGTGTTTGTTGCCAAGGTTGAGGATGACGAGAGGATTAGTTCTGAGGTGGCTGCGCAGGTAAGTGTGGCCGTTGAGTCTGGTGTTGACTTTGTAGATTCCGAACAGATTGCACAAGCAGTTGAACAGGCAGGCCTTGATGAGGCCACCTCTACAGCAATAGTTGATAGCTACGAGTCGGCGCAGTTGCAGGCACTGAAAACGGGGCTGCTTGTGGCTGCTTTGCTGGCACTTCTGTCGCTGGCCTTTACTAGGGAATTGCCGCACAAGGAGTCTTGACCCTAGGCCGGGTTAAAACTCCCCTCATGAACTTCGCAGAGCTATTACCGTGCAGATTATGCATGACCCCAAGTTCCGTATGGTGCTCGAGCCCGAAGATGAATACCCCCATCAGCCAGATGATGTGTCGAACTACAACGAGTCGATGTACCTCAACGTCTTTGATGCAAAGAATGAGATTGGTGGGTGGTTTCGGATCGGAAACCGGGTGAACGAAGGTTATGCAGAGATGACAGTCTGCATCTATTTGCCGGGTGGTCGGGTGGGCTTTATCTATGGTCGGCCGCAGATAAGCAACAACGATGCCATGGACGCAGGTGGCTTGCGCATTGATGTGATCACCCCGTTTGAACAACTCACCGTGACCTATGAGGGCAAGGTTTGTTTGCTTGAAGACCCAAGGCAGATGGCCAACCCTCGTCAGGCGTTTTCAGAAAATCCCATGGTGGACTGTTTGGTTCAGCTTGATGTTCGGGGAATTTCACCGATGTATGGCGGCCGCCCAGTGAACCCTGATGGATCCGACCTTGAGATTCAAGCCGAAAAGTCATTTGCCAAAGCCCACTACGAGCAGCACACCGCTGTGTCGGGCACCATCACGGTTGGTACTGAAGTGCTCAACATTGAGGGGCTTGGTCTGCGTGATAAGTCTTGGGGTCCACGATATTGGCAAGCAGTGCACTGGTACCGATGGTTGCCGTTTGTGTTTGGTCCTGACTTTGCCATGATGCTGTCGATCATCGGCGGGGAAAACCCCGATGTTGCCCCACGTCAAAGTGGGATGGTCCTTGAGAACGGCAAGTACTCCTTGATTCGCGAGTGCCGTATTGAGTCGGACTGGGATAAGGACCACTATCAAACTGCCATGAGGTGCTGGTTGCGTACCGACGATAAAGAGTACGAGGTCACCGGCGAGGTGATCTCACTCATCCCGTTGCGAAACCGCCGAACCTCTGAAGATGGCGAGCAGCTCGTTACGCGGATCACCGAAGCAATGACGCGCTATCGCTGCGGGGATCGAACCGGCATTGGTATGAGTGAATACTTGGACCAGATTCGAGATGGTGTTCCCGTTGGCCCAGATGTGAACTAACGAGTTGCGTGGTGCGGACTGGTTTAGCTGACCAAACTGGTTTAGCTGACTAGGCGTGCGCCGGTCAGCGAGTTGATCTGCACCCGAGAACCGTTGACCTCAATGTCGTAGGCGCTAGAGAACTCGCAGGACTCACCCCATGGGCTTGAGTGGCGTGGGTGGTCGCGCATTGGCGTGGGCTGATCATCTACTTTGAACCCACTACTAGTTCCGAGCTTGAGATCGCCTTCCATTGCCGAAACGTAATGCACATCAATCACGCCTTTGACTCGCACAACCCCAACGGTTGCCGAGGTAATGGCAGAGAAAAATGAATCAAAGTCGCCGTGATCGGAAGCACCGCCCACCTCACAGATCCAAACGTTGCTGGGACTGCCTGGTGCAACAAGATCGTAGGGCTGAGTCATGCCAGAAGACGCTGAGTCGGCGGTGTTGATTGGTCGCCATTCAGTTGGCCGTTCTGACCACAGGGCCACATAACTGTTGCCTTTGCGGCCCAGCGTCCAGCCATTGGCCTGCCGCACCTCGTCAAAACGATCTTGAGGGAACCAAGCGCGAGTGAAGGGCAGATAAGAAAATGCCGGGCCCAGAATCGGGTCGCTTGGCGAGGCGTACGAGGGCCGATAGATATGAATGGCAGCGCGCTCTTTTTGTGCGGTCTTCGGCATCGATGCAGTGCCCACCCAGTAGCCATCGCTCGGTGCTTCTTTATTGGGGTGGATGGTAAACACAGTGGTATCTGGAGCAAGTGTTGCCTGCCAGGCGTGAACCTGATCGCCGGCATCACCAAATCTGTGATCAATCACACTGGCCAACATGGCCTCTGAACTGCGCCACGAGTAGGTGTGAGCCTCTCCAAGAACGCCTGCTGCCGCAAAGCCTGAAAGTTCACGCACGGTGATTTGAGCCAGCGTGGGGTTGATATCAAGGAAGTCCTTGAGCACGGCAAGTTGTTGGAACAACTCGGTGTCGAACAGTTTCCACTTCTTTGCAGCGATCAGAAGCTGAGGGAGCATCTGCCAAGAAGTCAATGCTCCGGTGGACCACCAGAACGGCAGGTTTTTGACATCGTTATAGTCATAACCGAAGGGCGCTTGAGGGTTGAGGCTGTAATCCTCGTGCGGGTTATGGGGAAGCCCGTGACGCTCGCGCACAACGGCGACTTCATCGCTGACTCCAGCAAGACGAATTGCTTCGGGCACACGGTATTCGCTTTGACCAATGATGTAGAGAGGGCCGATGTCGTCGTTGTAGAGGTAATCGCGGTCGGTGGTGTCGAACAAGAACTTGCAAGTGTTGAATGAGGACTCACCTCTATAAGACAACTTGCCGCCCTTGTAGCCACGACCGTGGCTAGCACCAAAGACACCCTTAAAGGTGTTGGTTGCCAAGTCCAGCATTGCGGTGTCGGCAACGCCGGCCGCAAGTGACAGAATCTCTTCATCCTCGGCAAATTCAAGCAGAGTAAAGACGGG
>JBBDMQ010000123.1:0-1052 GCA_040878245.1 Microthrixaceae bacterium | reverse complement strand
CAGTCCATGAGTTCTTAGTTCTTCAATGGATGGCGGGTCGTTGTGGTCTAGGGGGCATACGACTGCAAGCCCTAGTTCCCCTAAAATCTGATCGGGGTAGGGCACCACTACAACGGCAGCAACTTTGGGGTGATTCAGAAGAGCTGCCTCGACTTCAGCTGGAAACACGTTGTATCCGCCTCGGATATACATCTCGCTTTGTCGACCGGCCAACATGACTCTTCCGGCACTGTCCATTCGAGCTAGGTCGCCCGTGCGAAGCCAGCGATCTGGTGTGAGTGCCCGAGCAGTGGCAGCTTCGTCGTTCCAGTAACGCTGCATCACAGCAGCAGATCTCAACTGAAGTTCACCGATCTGACCTTCTGCCAGCACCTGATCTTGTGAATCCGTAATACGAACCTCAACTCCAGGGCGCGCAACGCCAACCGTTTGAACTTCCTCCTCGCCTGAACCGTCAAAAGGTGTTGCGATGCCTACTCCGCCAGACTCCGTTGAGGAGTAGCGAATTGAATAGCCAACCCCAAAGCGTTTGCGTGCTTGTCGAACCAACGCCGGGGGAGAGGCCGCACCTCCGGCAATAATCCCCGTGACGCAACTCAGATCAAGTGAATCAAGGAGCGGAGATTGAAGCATCAGAGCTAGCTGAGGAGCGACCACGCCCAAAGTCGAAATGCGGTGTTCTGCAACAAGTCGAAGGGCCTCGTCTGCGCGCCACTTTGACATGACATAGAGGGTGTTCCCCAGACGGAGATACCAAGGCAGCTTTGTAGACATCCCTACGTGTGCAAATTGTGTAGAGGCCAGCATTGCTGACCCGCCGTCCCAGATTTTTTCTGCCTCGGGGCCAAGGTCAATTTTCTGAATTGCCCGAAGCTGAGACAGGCAAAATACTGCCGCCTTCGGTTGTCCAGTAGTGCCAGAGGTGAAGCAAATAACAGCCTCATGGTGATCGGCCATTTTGACATCGCCAGAGGTGGGTTCAGATTCGTTCTGAGTTTTAATTTCTGGCTCAAGGCTGGACTTAATTTCTGGCTCAAGGCTGGACTTAATTT
>JBBDMQ010000122.1:0-5348 GCA_040878245.1 Microthrixaceae bacterium | reverse complement strand
CGTCGTAGCCACCCTCGCCGAGGCCGGCTACTACAACTCAGGCCAGGACTGCACGGCTCCATGTCGGGTGATTGCGGGGCCAGCGGTATTTGATGATCTAGTGGCGCGACTCACCGATGCCGTTGCAGAGCTCAAGGTGGGTGATCCCTTTGACTCCGAGGTTGCTGTGGGTCCCGTTATCTCTGCCAGTCAGCAGTCAAGAGTTGCCGGCATGGTTGAGCGCGCAATAGAGGCTGGCGCAGAGCTCACAACAGGCGGCTCGGTGGTTGCTGGCGCTGGGTTTTTCTATGAGCCGACCGTGTTGGTGAACCCCGCACAAGATTCCGAAATTGTGCAGCGAGAAGTGTTTGGCCCCGTGGTGAGTATTCAGCGATTCAGCGATGAGGCTCAGGCTCTTGACTGGGCAAACGATGTTGACTTTGGTTTGGCTGCCTCGGTATGGACCAGCGATGTTGGTCGAGCCATGCGAATGTCAAAGCGGCTGCAGTTTGGAACCGTTTGGGTGAACGACCACATTCCGATTGTGTCCGAGATGCCTCACGGCGGGTTTAAGCAGTCTGGCTACGGCAAAGATATGTCGGTCTATGCGCTTGAGCATTACACCGAACTTAAACACGTGATGATCAAGTTCTGAGGGCAGCTGAAGGGTGAAGGGCTGAAACGATCTGATGGGGGTCATCAGTCTGGTCGCAGGTAATGATGACAAACGAAAGCTGATTGACTATCGCCGACTTAAGTCGCTCTGCATCAAACATTTCTCCCTTCTCGTAGCGAAGTTCTTCGATCATTCGGTAGAAAAGTTTGTACGCATGCTCAATCCCAGACGGGCCTTTCACCTCTTGATATTCAATGAGCGCTCCGAGGTCTCCAGCAGATCCGACTGCGGTACGAAGCTTGAACTGAAACTCTGAATCTTGAGAGTCGTTAATGAGAAAGTTCCGGTCAAGTTTTCGGGCCTCTTGGCTGCCTTCTACCCAAAGACAGTCCCTGAATGCGCAGAGCAGAACGGTCAGCGTAGTCAGGCGCTGCTGCCCGTCGATGAGTAGATGGCGGGACTTTGTAATATCGGGCTGTGGATCTGGAGCAACCACAATGCTGCCCATAGAGTGCGACCTAGGTTGGGCGCTCTTTGTGGCATTGGAGTTGAGGGCGTAAAGCTTCTGAACGTTTTCCCAAAGCGGTGTGAGCTGATCTTGTTGCCAGCGATAGGGCCGCTGAAACATAGTCAGATACTGCTGCTCCGGTGACAGCAGTTGACTCAATGTTGAAACCTCAGCTCTCATACGCGCAGCCACCCTTTGGTTTAAACCTGTGCACAGGTTACCTAGGGGACGGGCGCTCGGACTGGTCTGTTTCTGAGCTAGTTGGCTAGACCCTCGTTATGTCGAGCGACGAGTTGCTTGGCAATCACTTTGAGGCACAGGGTCTCATCGGCACCTTCAAAGATTGACAACACTCGCGCATCAACAAACAGCCTGCTCACGGTGTATTCCTCGGCGTAGCCCATGCCGCCATGAATCTGCATCGCTTCACGAGTTACCCATTCGGCGGCCTTGCAGACATAAGCCTTAATCATTGACGCTTCAAGAGTGCCTTCACCCTTGGCCATCATGCGTGCAACTTCGTAGGCAAACTGCCGGGCACCTTGAATGGTGATGGCAATGCGTCCGAGCTTTGCCTGAATGAGCTGATAGTTGTGGATCGGCTCGCCAAACACGGAGCGATCCAACGAGTACTGCCGGGCCTCTTCGAGTGCCGACTGCATCACGCCAAGCGCCCGAGCTGCGGTCTGCAAACGCCCGTTCTCAAACCCTGCCATCTGGTAATAAAAGCCTTTACCGATGCCGGTTTCTTCGCCAATCAGATTCTCATCTGGCACAAACCAGTTCTCAAGAGCAATCTCATATGAGTGCATACCCCGGTAGCCAATCGTGTCGATCGGACGGCCTTCCATCTTGGCCGGGCCATGCGCGCTTTCCGAGGTGAGCGCAAATCCATGAGCGTCGCCACGCTCTTTGGGAACTATGAACATAGACAGCCCACGATGCCCAATCGATCGGTCCGGATTGGTGCGAGCAAGCACCATCAACACATCGGCCCTTGCGCCAAATGTGCACCAGGTCTTGACACCGTTGATCAGGTAACCACCCTCGACTTTGGTGGCAGTTGTCTTGACTCCAGCAACGTCAGAGCCATAATCGGGCTCTGTTACGGCAACTGCGTTCATCACTTCGGCGTTAGCCAAAAGCGGCAGCCAATGCTGCTTCTGAGCTTCGGTCCCGCCGGCTTCTAACGCTCGGGCCAAAATCTCGGGGCGGGTCACTAGTGATCCACCAGCGCACAGCGACCCACGAGAAAGCTCCTCGGTAGACACAACCATGCCGATGTAATCAGACTCATCACCTGATGCAAACCCGCCATATTCCTCGCCGATAGACAACCCAAAGGCACCCATCTCGGCAAGGCTGCTAATGATTTCTTCGGGAATGTCGGAGTTGTCTCGGTGGATGTGCTCGGCAATGGGGGACAACTTCTCTTCTGCGAACCTGCGGAAGGTGTCCTGCACCATCTCGAAGTCGCTCGTCAGGTGTCTTGGACCGTCAGTGTCGGCTAGCGAGGCCAAAAACTCGGGTGACCGATACTCGGTGACGAAATGTCGCACGCCGTCAAGTGCATCGTTAGAAACTGCCCACTCAGCTTCACGACCGAACACCTTTGATGCAAGGTCTGCAAGTACGTCGGCTGTGAACGCACAACAAACCCGGGCTTCAGTCTGACCAAGTGCCCCGTAAGACAACAGCCCACGCGCCGACATCACAGCGGCTGCAGCATGAGCAATGTCATAGGCAAGAACTTGGTTCTCATCTATGCCATCTGCTGCGAGCCGGCCAATGCCGGAGTCGAGCACTTTCTGGGCAATATCTAGAACGGCAGAAGCGGCGGTCAGGTCAATCGTCTCATCCATTCCCATATTCTACCGAGAACAGGCGGGTTAGCCCAAGCAGGCTGCTCAATTCGGCAGGCAGCTCAATTCGGCAGGCAGCTCAATTCGGCAGGCTGCGCTGCTGCGAAGTACCGTTCGTCTTTGCATCTTTGGGCCATTCGGGCATTTCTTTATGCACAGGCCGTCACTTGGAGGATTGATGACTATTTATGACCGTCCCTTTGGAAGATACCTCGAGGATTTTCTGCCAGGAGATATTTATCGGCATTGGCCGGGCAAGACAATCACCGAGGCCGATGATCACCTGTTTTGCATGATCACCATGAACCACCATCCGTTGCATACAAACGCTTGGTTTGCAGAAAATGAGACCGTGCACGGCAAGAACGTGGTGGTGGGCAACTTGGTGTACTCGCTGATTCTTGGCATGAGTGTTCCTGATGTTTCTGGTGCCGCCATTGCAAACCTAGAGGTCGAGACTCTCAAGCATAAGAACCCCACCTTTCATGGGGACACTATTTATGCAGAGACCCATGTGCTTGAGACCCGCGAATCCTCGAAGGGCGACCGTGGCATTGTGACTGTAGAGACCAAAGGCTTTAACCAGCACGGTGTCGAGGTGTGTTACTTCCGCCGCAAAGTCATGGTGTGGAAAACAGAGGCAGCACCCGTTCGCAACCGCCCCTACGGCGAAGGCATCTGGGAAGACTGATCAGGTGGACGTGCTGCCGGCTGTAGGGGGGTTTTCAACCGCAGCAGGAACTCGGCCGCGCCTTCGCCCGGTCTTTGCCCGCGCCGCAATAGGGCGACTGGCTCAGATTGTTCGCTCCGGTTCTAGTGCTGGTACTGGCGGGATTCAGGGAAGTCGCGTCCTTTTGCCCGAAGCTGGAACCGGAATCCTGGCAGGGCAGCTCGCTCGGGCAGGTTTGCAGGTGTTGGCTAGTGACTCGAATCAACACCTTGCGGTGCAACTCACAAGATCATTACCGCAAGTAGCAGTGAGTTGCGCAAGCTTGAACGCACTCCCCGTTCAGAGCGGAACTATCGACCTTATTTGTTTCGCTCAGGAGTCTGAGCAAGACAGCGAGGGCATGATGGATTCTGAAGTATTTCGGGTGCTCCGACCAGAAGCCAGCTTGGCCTTGTTGGTCAATCAGCAAGACAACTCTTCGCCTTGGGCCCAGGATCTTACAGAGCTGACAGCCACAATCACAGCCACACTGACAGCCACACCAATCACAGCGGGCACACAAGAGCAACTTGCCGCTGAAGCATTTCCGAAAGTCTCGAAGTACTTTTCTGACCCCGTGTGCGAGTCCTTTGCTCACCCTGTGCTGTCATCGGTTGATCAGCTAGTTCAACAGTTGCGCTCTAGCGCAGCAGCTACTCAGATGTTGCCCACAGAGCAAGCCCTGCTGCTCGAGCAAGCTCGGCAGTTGCTGAGCGATCATGCGGATTCAAGCGGTGCATTAGAGCTTCAGCAACACACCGTATTGTGGTTATGGCGGGCAGTCTGAACCATGGATGTCACCCTGACTGCCGAGCAACAACGTGTGTTGACTTGGGCTGATTCACGGCGCCGTGATCTTCCTTGGCGGTCCACAAGAGACCCATGGGCTGTGCTTGTTGCCGAAGTGATGCTGCAACAGACGCAGGTTGATCGTGCTCAACCAAAGTGGGTGGCCTTCTTGGAACGCTTTCCAACTGCCAAGGCATGTGCTGCTGCGCCGCTTGCAGATGTGTTGCAAGAGTGGACAGGGCTGGGATATCCGCGCCGTGCACGCAACTTGCACCTGACGGCAATTGCAATTGATCAAGGTGGTGGAACTGTTCCAGACACTCTTGATGAGCTTCTGGCTTTTCCTGGTATCGGCCCCTATACCGCTCGGGCAGTTTTGGCTTTTGCCTTTGAAAGCGAGGCCGCAGTAGTTGATACCAATGTCGGGCGAATTCTGGCTCGTAGGCAGGGCCAAAAGCTGACTGCTGCTCAGGCGCAAGTTCAGGCCGATCAATGGCTGGTTCCTGGCAGTAGCTGGGCCTGGAATCAGGGCTTGTTAGACCTTGGAGCGCTGTGTTGCCGGGCCAAAGAGCCAGTCTGCGTTGGCTGCCCCGTCCGGCGAACCTGCGCTTGGGCGCGTTCCGGCTGGGCCGCACCAGATCCGGCATCTGGTTCTGCGTCGGTTTCGGTTCGCCAATCTCGTTTTGAGGGCTCAGCGCGCCAAGCCCGCGGACGCTTGTTGCGCCGCACGCAGCAGGCCCCGGTTTCGGCGGCTGAACTCTGTGAGGTTGTTGGGTGGGCGGGCCAAGTTGATGCCATAGAACGAGCTCAGGCCGTTGCCGACTCCTTGTTACATGACGGGCTGATTGACCAAGATTCGCAGGGTCGCCTAGTGGTTGCTGGCAG
>JBBDMQ010000121.1:0-5375 GCA_040878245.1 Microthrixaceae bacterium | reverse complement strand
AGTTGCAAGGGCTTCGCCTTCGACATCTTCAGAGATGATCAACAGCGGCTTACCTGATTGCATGACCTTCTCGAGTACTGGAAGTAGGTCTTGCACCGAAGTGATCTTGGAGTTGAACAACAAGATGTACGGGTCTTCTAGGACTGCTTCTTGACGCTCTGCATCGGTGACGAAATAAGGCGAGAGGTAACCCTTGTCGAACTGCATACCTTCGGTGAATTCCAAATCGATACCAAAGGTGTTGGATTCTTCAACAGTAACTACGCCGTCTTTGCCCACCTTATCGATGGCGTCTGCAATGACATCACCAATGGACTGATCAGCAGCAGAGATGGCCGCAACTTGAGCAATCTCGGACTTCTCATCAATCTCTTTTGCAAGCTCTGCAATAGAGGCAACGGCCGCAGACACTGCGGCTTCCATGCCGCGCTTGACACCCATTGGGTTTGCGCCTGCCGCAACGTTGCGAAGACCTTCACGCACAAGTGCCTGAGCTAACACGGTGGCGGTGGTTGTTCCGTCACCGGCAATATCATTGGTCTTGGTTGCTACTTCTTTCACCAGTTGTGCTCCCATGTTCTCGAAGGGGTCTTCGAGCTCAATCTCACGAGCAATGGAAACACCATCATTCGTAATTGTGGGGGCACCAAACTTTTTGTCGAGCACCACGTTTCGGCCCTTGGGACCGATGGTGACTTTGACTGCGTCGGCCAACTTGTTTACGCCGGCTTCGAGTGCCCGACGAGCTTCATCGTCAAACTTTAGGATCTTGGACATATGTTCTCTTCTCGTTCTTGGTTTGGCTCGGGGCTTACTTGATGGTTGCGAGGATGTCGCGACCGGCAAGGATAAGGACGTCTTCGCCCTCGACAGTGATTTCGGTGCCGCCATACTTGGAGTAGACGACGGTGTCGCCAACGGCGATATCTAGGGGAATCAAGTCTCCGGTCTCTGAACGGCGACCGGGACCTACTGCAAGGACTTCACCCTGCTGTGGCTTCTCTTTTGCTGAATCTGGAATGACCAGACCGCTCGCTGTAGTTTCCTCGGCCTCAGCCGGGCGCACGACGATGCGATCTTCAAGGGGTTGAATACTCATTCTGGCTTGCCTCCGTTGGCGTTAGCACTCGGTGTAATAGAGTGCCAACACTAGCACTCAGACTTAGCGAGTGCTAATGGGCTCCTGAATGCCGAAATATCGGCGGCGGATTTTCACTGATTCCGCCGGCCAGTCGCCAAATGCGCCCGCTCACTACAGAGTAGAGAGGCGCAGGTTTGGGTTGGCCCCTGTTGCCAGCGAGGAGGCACCGTGTAGGCGGTATTCGTACCAGCCAGCAGAGGCGATCATTGCTGCGTTATCTGTGCACATTGACCGACTTGGTAAAAACCCATGCAGCCCATCAGTAGCGCAAGCCCCAAGGAACTGCTCACGCAACAACGAGTTTGCGGCAACTCCACCGCCAATTGCGAGTGCAGTTGCGCCGACTTCCTGAGCAGCTCTTCGCGCCTTGGTAACTAATACATCTACCACTGCGGCTTGAAAGCTCGCCGCAACATCGGCAGTCGAAACATCAGGATGTTTTCGTACGTAATTCACCACCGAGGTTTTGAGGCCACTGAACGAAAAGTCAAGACCCTGATCCATCATCGATCGAGGAAAGGCAATCGCTTCGGGGTTGCCGTCTAGGGCCTCATGATCAATAGCTGGTCCGCCGGGGTAACCAAGTCCTAGAAATCTGGCCACCTTGTCAAAGGCCTCGCCAGCAGCGTCATCAAGAGTCGATCCCAATAACCGATACTGACCATGGCCCTCCATGCACACCAGCATGGTGTGGCCCCCCGAAACCAACAGCACTACGAGAGGAAAGGTTAGTTCTGGATCTTCAAGGAAGGCTGCATAGAGGTGGGCCTCTAGATGGTTCACCGAGATAAACGGCACCTCCCAACTCAACGCTAAAGCTTTCGCTGCAGCGACCCCAACGAGTAAAGCTCCGATCAGCCCTGGCCCGGTGGTTGCAGCAACTGCATCAATTCGGCTGCCATCTAAACCAGCCTCTACTAGGGCTCGAGCAGTGACGGGGATGATGAGTTCGTTATGTGCTCGGCTAGCAATCTCTGGCACGACGCCACCGAAGCGTGCGTGAAGGTCTACCTGCGAACTCACTACGGAGGACAGCACATCGGTTCCCCCTCGAACGCAAGCTGCAGCAGTCTCATCGCATGAAGTTTCAATTCCCAAAATAATGAGGTCGGAACTAGCGGGATTTATGCCCTGCTGCCCAGAGCCGCTGCTGCCATCCTGAGCGCTCACTGAATCTAATTGGTCAGTATGAATCATTCAGAGTCTCCTTGGTGAGGAAATTGCCGTAAACCAGACGCGATCGAAAGAAGTCGCTCGGCATATCTCTTGGTGTCAACATCTTGGGCCCACATGATGAGCGCGTCCTCTCGCGGGTCTGCATAGTAATTTCGTCGGACTCCCCCGGGCGCAAAGCCAAACCGTTGATATAACTTGTGTGCCGCAGTGTTGCTCGCACGCACTTCAAGGGTGACTGCAGTTACTCCCCGACTGACGGCTTGTTTCATCGTCTCCACAAGCATTTCCGAAGCAATACCTAACCGCAGGTAGTCGGGGTGGACTGCAATATTGGTGATGTGGCCTTCCTCACCGGTATACATCAGCCCGCTCAAGCCGACCACCACATGGCGATCAAGCGCAACGTTGTAGCAACGACTCGTTGGCATGCGCAGTTCCCCTAGAAACAAGCCAATTGACCAGGGGTGAGAGCTTGCCTGTTGTTCAATGGCCAAAACTCCCCGCAAATGTCGACGCCTCATTGGAGAAACCGTGATGAGGGATGCGGGCTTACTTGTCATCGCTGCAGGCACGGGAAGGACCATAGGAAGAGGTGCCGCTGCTGGCGAAGCTATCGGCAGCGTGGTTCGGCCCGAATCAGTCACGCCGAGTCTCTAGTCGCCCAGTTGATCTCGGCGTCGGGTCGGCGAAGATACAGCGGCTGTATGGAATCAATCTGCTGAAAGTCCTCACGAAGGGCCCGTGCGTGAGCAAGCTGCACCAAGGAAGCAGCCGAGGGAAAGCTGTTGCCTTGATCCACAATTTCTACTTTTGCGAGTCCGTCAAACGCCTCGCGATAGCGATGCGCCCCATCGCCGACGAGCAGAACTTCCTCACTCAGCGCCAACAATTCAGAAGCCAAATCATCGGCAGTACCGACTGCTGGTTCAGAAATGCGCTGCACGCCACCAGGAACCTGCCGGTAAAGCGCGAAGTACAACTCGCCTCTGCGGGCATCAATGGCGGCAACAATAAGTCGTGGCGTAAAGCGCATGGGGAACGCCAGCAGATCCAAGCTTGATACACCGATCATGGGCACTCTGAGTGCAAATGCAACCGCCTTTGCAGTTGCGACCCCGACGCGCAGACCGGTAAATAGTCCGGGGCCGATATCGACAGCAACAAGTCCAACCTCTGAAAGTTCTATTTGGGCCTGCTCACAGATGAAGGCAATTGCAGGTGTCAGATTTTCGGCGTGACGCTTTCCCTTAGCTGAATGAGCCGAGGCCAACACACCCTCATGGCCGCCGATGGCGCAACCTGCCTGCACAGTTGCAGTTTCGATTCCTAGGATCAGCATGGGGGTTCTCCTGCGGTGGCAGACTGCGCTGAGTCGGCCTGAGTCAATTCTGCAGCGACCGAAGGCCAGTCCGCCAAGGCCACGGTGAGTGCCCGCATGCGTGCCTGCCAGCGTGAACCAACTGGGCGAAACTCGAATAACCGATCCTGCTCCTCTGAACCAAAGCTAATGGTCACTTCTAAATAATCTCTCGGCAACGCTTGAGTAATTCGGTCGCCCCACTCAATCACTGTCACCGCATCATCATCAAGGATTTCTGAAAGCCCCAAGTCGAGCGCCTCATTCATGTGCTCTAATCGGTAGACATCAAGGTGATACAGATCTAATCGCCCTGTATAGCTCTGCACGAGTGCAAACGTTGGACTGGTAATTTGGTCATCAACCCCAAGGCCCCGACCAAACCCCTGAGAAAACGCTGTTTTGCCTGCACCTAAGTCACCTACGAGCAGTACTAAGTCACAAGGCCGAGCAAGTTCGGCGATTGCTGCGGCAAGGTCTCTGGTTTGGTCCGGTGAAGAACTTCTTGCCTGAACTGGGCCGGTAGTCATGGGTGGGTTCACCTCAACGTTGTGCAGCGGTTAAAAGGGGTTGAATTATTCACACTACTCATCGATCTCTGAGAGTCACGAGTGCTGCGGAGAATTGACGTAGCGACGCGGAACTCGGCTGCTCAGTCCGCATACCACCTCATAGGTAATTGTACCGAGCAAGTCAGCCCATTCTTGAGCCGTAATTTCCTCATCACCCTGCGTCCCAAGCAGTACCACCTCGTCACCCAAGCTCACCGTGGGCCCCTGAGTTACCTCGACAATAAGTTGATCCATGGTGACCACCCCTCGCATTGGGCGACGGACCCCACCAATCAGTACTTGAGCGCCCAAGAGCCCTAAGCGGCGGTTGACTCCATCTGCGTAACCCAGCGGGACTATTGCGATAACAGCCTCGGAGTCGAACACATATTGCAGCCCATAGCTGACTCCAGAAAGAGCTTTCACTGTCTTGACCATCGAGACCTCGGATTGCAAACGCAGTGCGGGACGCAACCGTGCAACCGAATCAAGTTGCACTGATGGCGCTAGTCCATAGATGGCAATACCCGAGCGCACTAAGTCCCGATGAGCCCGCTGGTGACCTAGCACTCCAGCTGAGTTAGCGACATGAATAATTCCTGGATCAATCTGCTCTGCCTCAAGTTGCTCAAGGAAGACTTCAAACAATTCCAGCTGCGCTGCAGTCTCGGCTCGCTCAGGATCATCAGCAACTGCAAGGTGCGTAAAAGTTCCACCAAGTTCAAGTTCTGGAGCGGCGTGAATGGATTGAGCAAGCGACAGGGCATCGGCGAGCGGCACACCCACTCGATGCATCCCCGTATCGATTTTGAGATGTACTGACCAAGGTCCCAGGCTGGTGTCGAGCACAGCTTGCCGTGCGGCATGTATTCCCGTGGGGGTATACACCGATGGTGTGAGTCCAGCAGCCAGAGCTTCCTTCATTGCATCTTGCGGGGGCTCAGAAAGCAACAGAATTGGAGCGCTGATGCCCGCTTGCCGAAGTGCGACCCCCTCATCCACTAGCGCAACGGCCAGCCAAGTTGCACCACCGGCTAGCGCCGCTTTCGAAACTTGAACAGCACCATGGCCGTAGCCATCAGCTTTGACTACTGCACATAGCAGTGCACCCGAAGAAGCCTAAAGGATTGCCCGAGTGTTTGCAGTGATT
>JBBDMQ010000120.1:0-5407 GCA_040878245.1 Microthrixaceae bacterium | reverse complement strand
GTTTCCCACTACGGGAGCAGCCCTCGGAGAACTGCTCACCCAAGGCCTATTGCAAGGCTGGGGCGCAACTATCAAGGAATCCACAACTGCTCAGTCACTGGCACAAAAACTTTGGGAGCAGAGATGAACGAAGTTTTGATTGGTGTGTTTGCCTTCGCACTCGGCGCAAGCATCTGGACTTTTGCCGAGTATCTTCTGCATCGCTTTGCCATGCACGAACTCAAGGGGAAGGGCATGATGAGCCGCGAGCATCTTGAGCACCATGTGCGTTCCACTTGGTCATTCGCCTCGACGCACCTTTTGAGCTGGACCGGGATGCTATTGGTTGGCGCAGTGCTTTGGCTTCCCCTGGGATGGTTTGTTCTTGGCCCAGTCGCTGGAATCGGAGTTGCGCTTGGTTGGGTCACCGGATATTTCTTCTATGAGTACCAACATGCAGCGGCGCACCTACGACCACCCAAGAACCGCTATCAGCGCTGGGTTCGCCGAAATCATTTCCATCATCACTTTGGCCAGCCAATGAAAAATCACGGAGTGAGCACTCTGGTCTGGGACAAGGTGTTCGGCACCTGCGAACAGCCACAAGTGGTTCGGGTGCCACGCAGACTCGCTCTTCCGTGGATGCTTGATGAGGGCGAACTTCGTCCCGAATTTGCCGACTCCTATGTTCTTGTCGGAGAACTCGATGACAGCGAACGCTTGGCAGGCATAGACCGTGCTCGAGCCTTTGCCTCGCTCGCCCCGCCCGACTAGGTCAGTCAGCTACCGGTTGGGCAGTCATCGCGTCATAAATTCCGCTTGGATGAGCTTTGTCTCCTGGCAAAACAATGCGCAAGCCCCCGCCAAAATCCTTCATCATGGGCAACATCGGGATGATTGTTGACTGCGACTCCGCATGCTGAAGCACTTGTGCAGCCGACTCAAACTGGGTGAGCGAAAGCATCGTGCGGATGGTTGGAAAGATCATCGTAATGATGCCGGACTCATTGTCGGCAAGCGCTGCTTGCGGGGTCAACCAGCGAGTCGCAATCACTTCAGCGTCATCATGAAGCGCAACTTGAGCAGGGGGAGCAGCAGCCACGAAAAAACGGGTGTCGTAGCGTCGAGGGGCACCTAGTGGTGTTACCCATCGAGAGAAATAGTGAATCTTCCCCACCTCAAGTTGGAGTTTCTCCTCGAGACAGATTTCCGCAAGTCTGCGGCGGCCAGAGTCAACGTCTTTGCGGTGAGCTACAAAGCGCTCAGCAACCTTCGGATCAGAAAAAGAAATCGTTTCGCCCTCGGCTGTTTGTGCCAACAACAAACCAGCTTCTTCGAACGACTCACGGATTGCAACAACCCAAAAGGCCAAACCACCCTCGGCAACACCTAGCAGCCGAGAGGCCTCTGCATCTGTGCGCCCCGCGAACAGTGCCGCAAGATCATCGCCGGCATCTTGTGGGTCGACCCCTCCGCCGGGGAACACATATGCACCACCAATAAAGTCTGATTGCAAGTTGCGTTGCAACATACAGACCTCGATACCATCACTCCCGTCGCGCACAAGCATCACCGTTGCCGCATCGCGAATTTCAACCCCCTCGGGGTCAGGCTGCACCATCAGGACCGATTTCTAGCAGGCTTGCTTTAGCAGTGTTGCTTCTCGAGGGCTCTCCGCTCCCCCTCGTTCAGCCCACCCCAAATTCCGTGAGGCTCACCAATCTGAATCGAATACGACAAACAGTCAGTCTCTACGGAGCATTCGGCACAAATAGCTTTGGCCCGACGTTCTCTCTCAATTCGATCTGCCTTCCGCTCAAATTGTGGCGGAGGGAAAAATACTGCTGACTGTGGTCCTCTGCATGCTGCTTTTGCTTGCCAAGCAGTAGGACTCTCTTGTGCACTCACCTGACGACCCCCTCGGTTCGGTGTGCAAACAACCCTAAAGCAGGGGTAGCAGAGAGAACAAGGAAAACTTTGAATTATTTTCCGGGACCCTCAACCTGTGGAACACCCTCAGGCTGAGGTTCAGATACAGGTTCAGATCCAGGTTCAGCATCAGATTCAGGTCCAGCATCAGATTCGCCTTTGCGGTTTGAGCGCATTTCGCGATAATCCATTGCACCGCCCTCCTCGGGTTCGATGCCAAGTACAAGTCCGTCGATCTCAACGACTCTGATGCTCTCGCCGAGCAGCACTGGAGTAGCCCTGTTCGTTCGAGCGCGCCACTGCGCTCCACGAATAGTCACCATCCCTTCCGGGTTGATCTCGGTACTGGCCTGTCCGAGCTCTCCGATCATCCATTCTCGTCCAATAGTTGGAGTAGCAAAGCGTGTTCTGATCATTGCGGGCATCCCAGAAAACACCACTACGCCTATGCCCACTATTCCGCTGAGCAGAGCAATCCAGGTGGGTCTAAATTCAACAAACAAAAATATAGAACCTACCGAAAAAGCCACCATTGAGATTATTGTCCAGAGCCTTGGGACCCCAGTTTGCATATCAATGGCAAATCCTAAATAGGACAACAACAACAGACCCAAAGCCCACGGTGTAAAGGGAAGCTCCGCCACACCAAAGCCACCTAGCAAGACAAACAAAGCTCCAATGACTCCGGCCACACCAACACCAGCCGTAAAGAACTCAAACAGCAACAAGCCCAGTCCAATAACGAGCAACAGGTAGGCAACCGACGGGCTTGCCGCTGTATGCATGAGTTGCACCTGAAGCGGCAACTTCGACAGCCTGACTCGTTGAACTGGCTGCTTCTGCTCACGCCCGTCCACCTTGACTACCTTGGTATCTACCGAATCTAAGTTGCCCACATGGTCAACCAGAGTGGGGTCAAAGCGATCCACCAACCCAGCTTTGACAGCAGCTTCGCCAGAAAAAGTCCGGCCGAGTCCAACTTCTGCACGGCCAACGAACAAGTCGCCAAACTGCTGCTCATCGAGTCGTTGAGTTCCGACATCTCCGATCTTTGATCCAGGTGTAATCCCCGAGGAGTCGGCCACCTGCACCAATTCGGCAGCGCCTCCGAGAGCATAAGAACCCGATGCACCAATCCAGATCGACACTGGAACTGACGAACCTTGGATTGCAGTAGCAACCTCATCTAGTCGGCTGTCCGACACCGCTGACCCAGCGCTATCGAATTGCAGAACTACTCCCACTACATCTCCAGCAGTATTGGCACGTTCAATGCTCGAGATGATGAAATCAGCCTCAATGTCATCAATCAATCCATCCACTGCAACAACGTCAATACAGCCAGCCTTGCCGCAGCCGCTTTGAGCGGACACTGCTGGAGCAAGCAGACTTGCGAGAGCGCCGACACCACCAAGAACAATCAAGGTGATAGCAAGTCGACGGGTTGGGCTAGCTAATGTGAACACAGTGCGGACTCCGAACGGAAATCGTGGATCCTAAGCAGTTTTTGACTACATCAGGTGTAATCATCGTCGCCGGGAAAGGCGGCGTCGGCAAAACGGCCGTCGCCGCAGCCTTAGCGATGGCTGCATCCTCGCAGGGGTTACGCACGCTGATCGTTGAAGTTGAGGGCAAAAGTGGCCTTTCAGCGCTGTTTCATTCAGAACAACTGAGCTACAACCAAATTCAGCTCGTTCCACCAAGCCTAGGTGTGGGAGGGGTCTTGGCACGAACGGTGCTCCCAGAAGATGCTCTGCTGGATTACTTGCAAGATCATGGCCTAAAACGCATTTCTGGACGGCTGGTCTCAACCGGTGCACTTGATGTGGTTGCAACTGCTGTGCCCGGTATCAGCGATATTTTGGTGCTTGGAAAAATCAAACAGCTCGAACGCTCGAGCGAGTTTGATCTGATCATTGTTGACGCCCCAGCAGCGGGTCATGCCATTACTTTTCTTCGTTCAGCGAGTGGCCTTGAGGACGCAGTAAAAGTTGGCCCAATCAGCACTCAAGCAAAAGACGTCTTGTCATTGCTCAACGACCCTGCAAGATGCCGGGTCATGTTAGTCACAGCCCCAGAAGAAACCCCGGTGAATGAACTCATCGAAACTGCCTACAGTTTGGAAGACGAAGTTGGGGTGAGCCTTGGGCCAGTTGTTGTGAATGGGGTACTGAAGGAACTGCCGGGGCTCAACCTTGACCCACAGACCGCCGCTCAAGAAGCCGGCGTTGAACTCACCGAGAGCGACACACAGCAGCTCACCGCCGCAGCAGAGTTTCGTCTGCAACGAACTGCCCTCCAGCGTGCTCAGCTTGACCGCATGGCCCATGAGCTTCCTCTTGCACAACTGCTCTTGCCCTATCTATTTACTACCGAGCTCGGACCAGAAGGTCTAGCTGAACTATCAGCGTGCCTACTTGAGCGAATCAGCGACCTACCAGAACAAGGGCAGGGGTGAACAAGATGACGCTTGAGTCAGTGGTTGCTCAGAGCAAAGTGATTGTGTGTTGCGGGTCTGGCGGAGTTGGCAAGACCACAACCGCTGCGGTCATAGCTATGCATGCTGCGTTGCAAGGCCGCAAAGCAGTCGTCGTTACAATCGACCCGGCACGACGCTTAGCTGATGCGCTTGGACTTGACGGCCTAACGAATGAACCAGCCCAAATTTCGGGTCTTCCCGAAGGGTCGGGACAGATGTGGGCGATGATGCTTGACACAAAGGCCACCTTTGACGGCCTCGTTCGCAAGTACGCAGCAACCACAGATCAGGCGGATCGCATTCTCGACAACAGCTTCTATCAAAATATTTCCAGTTCATTGTCGGGCACGCAGGAGTACATGGCCTCTGAAAAACTCTATGAGCTAGCGATTGAATCCGAGTTCGACTTGGTGGTGGTCGACACGCCTCCCACTCGAAATGCTCTTGAGTTTTTGGAGGCCCCAAAGCGGCTATCAAAGTTTTTAGATCACCGGCTCTATCGGGTACTCATGTTGCCGACTAGGGGGATCGTTAAGGCAGTCAACCTCGCTGCACAAACGCTTCTGCGGTCAATCTCAAAAGTTGTCGGCGCCGAAGTTATCGCCGATGCAATTGCCTTCTTTGGAGCATTTGAGGGCATGGAGCAGGGGTTCAAGGACCGGGCTGCCGCAGTAGATCTCCTACTGTCCCAACCAAGTACAGCATTTATTCTGATTGCCTCACCCCATGGCGACACTATGGCCGAAGCGCAATTTTTTGCATCTCGACTCAAACAACTCAAGATCACTGTGCGTGCGCTCATCATCAATCGGATGCAACCAGAGTTCGGCACCGCAACCCAAGGAGATCTCAGCGCACAGGATCTCAACGATGCGGCTACTCGGCTAGTGGGTACTGCCTTAGGCGATCAGTACCGATGCCTTGCAGAGGCTCGACTTCTTGCAGCAGGAGAACAACAACACCTTGAGGGGTTTGCCGCTGAACTTGCACCGGCCCCAGTTGTACGGGTAGCGGTGCAGC
>JBBDMQ010000119.1:0-5408 GCA_040878245.1 Microthrixaceae bacterium | reverse complement strand
GTCACCACCTGAAGTGAGTAAGCCAATTCGCATGTAATCAGAATAGGCCCGATCACAGATCGGTTCATAGGAACCACTTCATCGCTAAGGTTCTCTGCCATGTCTGACACTGCGACAAACAAGTCTGAAAACTCGGCTGTCATCATCACAATCGATGCGGGTACTACTGGCGTTCGAGCCTTTGCCGTAGACCTCAATGGCCACAACATTGGCCGAAGGTATTGCGAATTTACTCAGTACTTCCCGCAGCCAGGTTGGGTCGAACATGATGCCGCTGAGATCTGGGCGGTAACTCAAAAAGTTCTTCATGAGCTAGTCACTGAACTTGGGAGGAGTGTTGCGGCTATTGGAATCACAGATCAACGAGAAACTGTCGTGGCTTGGAGTCGTCGTACTGGAAACCCACTCCACACTGCGATTGTTTGGCAGGACCGCCGAACATCGCAACGGTGCGACCAACTCAGAGATCAAGGTGAACTCCCTGCGATTCGAGCAGCAACTGGACTCGTTCTGGACCCCTACTTCTCTGCGTCAAAAATTGAGTGGCTACTCACAGAAGGACAGGTTGCAGACAGTGAGGATCTACTCCTTGGCACCATTGACTCTTGGCTGTTATGGAACCTGACTGGCGGTGCAGCTCATATGACTGACCCGTCAAACGCTAGCCGCACCATGCTCTTTGATATTCGCACCGGCGACTGGTCAGAAAGTCTGTGTGAGTTGTTCGGCGTTCCCATTCGTGCCCTGCCCGAGGTCCGACCGTCTGCTGGCATCTTTGGACGAACTGTTGCCGGTTCTGGGCTGCCGGCTGGCATCCCAATTACGGGGATTGCTGGTGACCAGCAGGCCGCACTTTTTGGACAGGCCTGTGTTCAAACCGGCATGGCAAAGAACACCTACGGCACAGGTTCGTTCGTGCTGATGAATATTGGTTCGAGTTGCCCTGAACCCACAGAGGGGCTACTCACAACAATTGCGTGGACCCTGCCAGAGCGAATGTTGAGCACAGGGTCAGGCAGCACAGGGTCAGGCAGCACTGGGTCAGGCAGCACAGGCGGATTAGTCACTCACTATGCGCTTGAGGGTTCGATTTTTGCCACTGGAGCTGCCGTTCAGTGGCTGCGCGATGGTTTAGGCATTATCAACGATGCCGCAGAAGTTGGTCCCCTTGCGGAATCTGTGCCCGACACTGGTGGCGTGGTGGTGGTCCCCGCTTTCGCTGGTTTGGGATCGCCCTACTGGGACCCGTATGCACGGGGCTCGATACTGGGATTGACGAGGGGGTCTGGTCGAGCGCATATTGCACGAGCCGTTGTCGAGGCTATGGCTTATCAAACCAGAGATGTTGTTGATGCCATGAGCGCCGCATCTGGTACCCAGCTTGAAGAGCTTCGAGTTGATGGTGGTGCCTCGGTTATGCCGCTTCTGTTGCAACTCCAAGCAGACCAGCTAGTGGTGGCGGTGCTTCGCTCAGCAGTAGCAGAAACCACTGCGCTAGGCGCCTCGTACTTGGCGGGTCTTGGAGCAGGCGTGTGGGCAAATCTGACTGAGGTCTCAAAGAACTGGACCGCAGATGCAGTCGTTCAGCCCAGCAATGATCGAACTGCAGCTGATGAGGGTTACGCACAATGGAAACGCGCCGTAGAACGCAGCCGAAGTTGGATCGCTCCCTAAATCAGAGAGCTAGATCAGAGAGCTAGATCAGAGCTGCAAGAGCATGCAGGACTGAGCGTTCTCTTGTGCGAATCGGCAAACGCCCTCTACTGACGAGCAGTTGTAACTCTGAGTCGGACAGCGAGGTCAGTGCCAGCTCCTCATGTTCGCTTGCTGCACCATCGGCTGTGGCACCAGCAATAAATGCGCACAGCCACTTGTCATTCGGAACATTTTCACCGACAGAAGCAATGACCTCTGAGGATCGAAGATCAATGAGTGCAGCCCAGTCCGCTCCAATCAAGTCTTGAGCCCCCCTGACCAAAGCTGTCATCGCAGCACTCGAATTGCCGGCATCGCGGATGTCTCGCGCCGCCACTAGTGCCTTAATCGCTGGATCTGAGGGCGGCCCATCGAGTTCACGTATATCTTCAACATCTACGCCCTCGACTTGAGCAATCTCTGCGAGGAGCAGGTCAACGAGTTGTCCATCAGGCAGTTCGATCACTAGATCATCTACTGCCCGTCCCGCACCGCGTTCAATAATGTCAATGCCGATCACATCTGCCCTAACTGCACCGATTCGAGTTGCAACTGCTCCGAGGGCCCCAGGGCGATCAGGAATCCAGACTCGGAGCACATAAGTAGCCATAGGAGACAATCTAGGGTCAAGAAGTGTCGGCGCTGTTACACGAAGGTGAACCAAGCAACTGAACAAAGCAACTGAACCAGGCAACTGAAGCAGTTGCTGGACTATGCCTAGCGCGAGCGATCATTGCTAGGTTTGAGTCAATGTCACGAGAGCTCACCCCTCGCGGAAAAGAACGCAGGGCGCAGATCATTGCTTTCGCCACTCATGAATTCGCCGAGAAGGGATACCACCTCACTTCGGTGGCAGACATCGTGGATGGCCTTGGGGTCGGCAAGGGTGTGTTTTATTGGTACTTCTCTTCAAAAGAAGAACTTTTTGTTGAGATCATGCGCAACTCGCAACGCGGAATGCGAAGGCGACAACAAGAAGCCATCACCGATGTGGATGACCCCGTAAGGCGCATCGAGCTTGGAATTCGCGCTGGAGTGCTCTGGCTTGCAGAGCATAACGACCTGCGAAAGTTGTTTGAGTTTGCTCGCACAGAGACGACCTTTCGAGAGGCAATGCGAATTGGCCAGGCTGTTCTCGTCAGTGATGCACAGGTCCACCTAGAGGAAGCAATCAAAGAGGGCAGAATCCCGGATCGAGACCCAGAGGCGCTGGCTTTTGCCATCCTTGGGGTATCGAATCAGCTCACAGGCGTCTTCATTGATGGACGAGGTGAAGATCCAGAGGTTGTAGCTGACTTGGTCGTCTCGTTCTGTCGAGACGGCATTGGTGTGGGTGTGAAGGACTAATCGAGTTTCTCTAGGACTCGCTTTAGGCTTCGAACAGCCTGATTTATTCGCTGTTCATTCTCGATCAGAGCAAAACGAACGTGCCCTTCACCACCAGGCCCGAACCCTACGCCGGGCGAGGTCGCTACTCCCGCTTCGCGAACTAAATACGAGCAAAATTCGACAGAACCCATCTCTACATAGGGCTCGGGAATCGGCGCCCAAGCAAACATGGTCCCCATAGGAGGCTCCATCTGCCAGCCGATTCGATTCAATCCGTTACACAAGGCATCTCTTCGCACTTGATATATCTCGTTGATTTCTCTGGGGAAGTCCTGCATCTCATTCAGGGTGACTGTTGCCGCTATTTGGATTGGCTGGAATGTTCCGTAATCAAGATACGACTTGAGCTTAGCCAAAGCCGCTATGACCTCGGGGTTGCCCAGCATGAAGGCCATACGCCAGCCCGCCATAGAGAAGGATTTAGTCATGGAGTAGAGCTCAACAGCAACTTCTTTAGCGCCCTCTGCCTGCAAGATTGACGGCGGCCGATAACCATCAAAACCTAAATCCGCATAAGCGTTGTCATGCACCAAAATCACGTCTCGTTCTCGAGCGAAGTCCACTACCCGCTGCATAAATGCAAGATCAACACAGGTGGTAGTGGGGTTATGCGGAAACGACAGAACAATGACCCGAGGGCGCGGGTAGGAGTATTCCCAAGCCTCAACCATATTCTCGAAAAACTCATCACCGGTTCCGAGCGGAATCTCTCGAACGTTGGCACCCGCAAAGAGCGGCCCAAAGATGTGTATTGGGTAGCTTGGCGAGGGCACTAATGCTGCATCCCCAGGTTCGAGCAATACCCACATCAGGTGACTAAATCCCTCTTTGGCACCGATCGTTGTGATGACCTCCGTATCGGGGTCGATGTCTACATCAAAACGGTGTTTGTAATAACTTGCTGCGGCTTCACGCAGTTTGGGAATGCCACGTGAGGCGGAATAGCGGTGATTCCGATCGTTATGGGCCGCCTCGCAGAGTTTCTCTACTGCGATAGTCGGTGAGGGAAGATCCGGATTCCCGAAACCAAGATCAATTATGTCGGCGCCCTCGCGCCTCGCAGCAACCTTGAGCGAATCGATAATCGTGAAAACATAGGGGGGAAGCGAAGTAATTCGACGAAACTCCATACCCCCAAGCTAGTACTCCGGCCGGAGACCCTCAGGAACCTGAGCCAAAGTGCAGTTCCGCTGCCGTAAGCGCCGCTCCAAATGCCCCTGCCTCGGGCCCCAAAGGAGCAGAAAGAATTCGAACCTTGCGATCACGTGAGGCAGCAGGAAACTGTCCCACAAGCTTCGAGGTCACCAAATCCGTCAGCCGATCCCCAAGTATGGCTAAGCCTCCGCCAATAACAATTACTTCGGGATCAAAGAGCAGCATCAGATTTGCCAATCCCAGCGCAACGTAACCGCAATACTCACCAAAAATGATCACCGCCCCAGGATCATCCTGCAGCAAGAGTTCAGTCACGATCTCGCCGTTGATGCCCTCAACTGAGCCCGCCCGTGCCAAGACTGTGTCAGCTCGCCCTTCGGCTGCGGCTACACGACCTAGCCAGCCCAAACCAGAACCCGAGGCATATCGCTCCCAACAGCCTCGCTGCCCGCATGGGCACTCAGGACCGTTTGGGTTAATCACCATATGGCCCGGCTCGCCCGCAAACCCATGCGCCCCGCGAAGCAGTTTGCCGTTGAGCACCATCCCGCCACCGATTCCCGTTCCTAGAGTCACCGCCAGCAGGGACCCGGAACTAGTCCCAAACATTGACTGAGCAGCTAACGCAACACAGTTGGCATCGTTATCGATCACAACGGGGACACCAAAGCGTGCTGTCAGGGCAGCTTCGACATTTACCCCAATGAGGCCAGGCGCATTAGGTGAGGAACGAGCTATGCCATCACGACCAATAAACCCAGCTAGACCCACACCGATTGCATCAACGGCCTGATTAGAGCGCTTAATGAGGGTTGCAGCGGCAAGTTCGATCTGCGACATCACAGCGAGTTCATGCGCGAACGAACTCACTCGCTCGCGGTCCTGTACCGAAGTACTCATTACTAGTGCCGCTTCAGATTTTATTTCTGCTTTGTCAGAAACAAGTCGCCCACTCTCTGGCACTAGTACCCGGACTGCCAGAGTTTTTGTTCCCCCAACATCTATTCCAATGACATTGCGTAGTGACTGATCAGAAGGCATCAGGCTGTAGTCGATCACAGTCTTTGAATTTGGGCCAGTAGAGCTGCTGCAGTGCAGCAACCGGGGCAATCCATGCAGTAACCGGGGCAATGAGGACTCGTTCGTAAATGAGCGTCAGAACTGAATGG
>JBBDMQ010000118.1:0-5414 GCA_040878245.1 Microthrixaceae bacterium | reverse complement strand
AGGTCAAGATCTACCGAGCCGGTATCCCCTTGAAATGTGGCTTCAGCCTGTGCGGTCTGTGGATCGAATCCATCAAGGTCCTCGGCATCGACTACAAAGATTGAGCCGCTCCAACCGTTTGCCGAACTCTCGATGAGGACACGGTCAACGAGTGAACGCTCTTCCAGAAGAAGACCTAGGCCAACGCCCTTCTTACTGCCAAAGAAGCCGGCCGTGTCATATCCCTCGGTACGCCAAGCAGTTTTTGGATCACCATCAATTGCATTGGATTTGAGTTGATCGTTTTCTCCGGGTTCGCCTTTGCCTTGCGGATCAAAAGGAAGCGCAGCCGCAATGGGTAGTTCACTTGATTCTGGAACAGCTGTCGTTGCTGTGACAGCCGAACTGCTGGCGTTATCTGCAAGAGTTGTTTCTCGGACAAGTAACCCAGCTACTACGAGAGCAGTAGCTACCAAGAGGATGAACAAAGCCGGATAGAGCCACTTTCTTTCTGACTTGGCAAAAGATTCGCCAGGCAAGGTGGGATCTGGATCAATCTCAACGGCCGGCCGAGCTACTTGGGGTTGTGCAGTGCTTTGAGTTTGAAGTAGCGCAGCCCGGAGGTCGGCAGCTGAATTGAAACGGTCATCAGGGTCACGCTCAAGCGTGCGCATCACCGTCTCGGCAAGAACGGGCGGCACATCCGCTTTGACTCGTCTGGGATCAATCGGTACTGAGTGCAGGCGGGCAAGCGCCACTGCTGCTCCGGTATCGCCTTGGAATGGCACTCGTCCGGTCAGGCATTCGTACATCACGATGCCTAGGGAGTACAGGTCGGCTCTTCCGTCGACCTTTGCGCCGAGCAACTGTTCGGGAGACAAATACGTAGCAGTGCCGACTAAGGATCCGTCTTGTGTAAGTTCCGTTTGATCTTCTGCTTTTGCGATCCCAAAGTCTGCGATTTTGACGAGACCATCAACACATAACAGGATATTTGAGGGTTTGACATCACGGTGGACGAGCCCGGCGCGGTGCGCAGCTTCAAGGGCATCGAGGAGTCTGAGCCCGATACGGATCGTTGTTTCTGCGTCAACGGTGTGATGCTCATCTAAGTAGGTTCTTAAAGTTGTGGCATCGAGCAATTCCATGACAATTGCTTCGTTACCGTTATCTGAGCACGTGTCATAGACCCCAACAATATTGGGATGACTGAGTCGGGCCGCAGATACGGCCTCAGCTCGGAACCGTGTTACGAAGGCTTGGTCACCGCTTAGGTGGGGATGCAAAATCTTTACCGCAACTTCTCGGCCAAGAACTAAATCAGTGGCATCCCAAACTTGAGCCATGCCTCCCGATCCGATCAGGTTATGTAGCTCGTATCTACCGCACAGGGTGAGACCTACGAACCCCTGAACTGACGCGGCTTCAATTTGGGTTGGGTCAGTCAGGTTCGGCATCGCTCGTCTATCAGCCACCAAGGTCTAACCTACCGGCCCGCAGAGCCCTCCCTGTGGAAGGCTTCCAGAGAATCTGCTGTTGCTGTTGCTGATCTTGGCCAGGACTATCTTGAATTTGCTTGAGCGGGATGATCTCCCGAGGAGCGAGCAGCTTCGCGTCTGCGGCGTCGGTGAGCGTGTGCCCACCACAACATTAAGAAGAGAATCGAGATGACTGAGAGTGCAGCTCCCACACCAGAGATAGCAGTTGCGCGCACAGGTAGTTCAAGTTGACCAATCTCTATCTCTTCATCTGGGGACAGGATCTTTATCTGAAGATATGACTCCCCGGGTGCTTGAACTGTTACTGGAAGATCAATCCGGTTCTCACCGGGTGCAAGCAGGAGTTCCTGAGCATCGTCACCAGTAATTTCTAAGCGAGTGGATCGAGCGGTGAGTTTGACCCGAATAGCGTAGGGAAGGTTGTTGCGGAACCGGAGAGGAATATTGCTCGACCGACCAGTAAGAGTGACTTGCCTAGCTGGCGGGAACTCGACTTGCGCCAGGCTGTTGGCAATTTGAGTCCGCACTGCGTTATGTAATCCAGTGCGTTGTGCAGTGTCGAGCTGACTCGAGAGCGACTGAGCATTGAGGCGTGTCCAAAGTTCGACATCAGATTCAGGTGAGGTCGTCATACTTCGAAAAGCGTTGACTTGGCGGCGGGTCTCTGTGGTTTCGGTAATCCCAAGTCGCTCATCAGGAGGAATCTGTGGCACCAAACCCGAGACTGGAGTGGCAAAATTTGGAGAGGCTGCTCCGAGAACGGTTGCATTGGCAAATATCTGTAGCGGCCCATCACTGAGCAAGCTCGCAGATAGCGACGAGATCAGTTCTGGGTCACTGTTGGTTGGCAGCAAGATTGCCGAACCCAGTGCCGGCCCCGCTGCTGAGAAACCATCCGAAGAAGTGCTGCGAGCAGAAAACCAGGCCGAGATCATGAGTGAGACGATTTGGTGTGCCCTGAGGGCCGGATCGATTTGAGAGTCGGCGGCTCGCTCCGCAAGAAGGGTGTCATAGGCAAGCGCTCGTAAGCCAGAGTCCTTTCCAAGCTGCACTGCGGCTGTCATGGTCTGTTGTTCGTCAAGGTTGCTCGACCTTGCGAGTTGCGAGGGCGCTACTAAAAATGTTTTGACCCCGAGTTCCCCGAGGGCTACTGCTGACTCTTGGCTCAGGGAATCGTCTAGCACCCAAGTTCCTCGATTGGCTGAGTGGGCTGTTATTTGCTGAGTCACTCTGTTGCCCAAGGTGATCTCTCGCAGAAGATCGTCCTGCCCGCCGGCAGATATCAGCCCCGCAGTGTTCACCTGCACATAGGGCAAAGAAAAAATTGATGGCCCTACTGAACTTGGAGTAGTTGAACTGGGAGTAGTTGAACTTGGAGTAGTCGAAGGAGGATCAGGTGTAGGGGTATCAGTATCAGCTAACGCTGCGTTCAGTGCGTTCACAAAGCGCTCGGCCCAAGGCTCTTTGCTTCTGACTAGCCCATCAAGAGTGTTGGGCCTCAGCCCAAGCCTGATGGGTGCGTCTGGCACTGTTTCGAGCAAGGTGGTGGCCGCACCAATGCGGGCACGGTCCTCAAGACTGAATTGAGCTACTCCTTGAGAATCAATGCTTGGAGCGGTTTCGATAGGCATCAACAAGGTCACGACAACAGAGCTTGGGTCCTGAAGCACGGGGGTGTAACCCGAGGGAAGCCGGTTGAGAAACACCACTTGACTCCAGATCTCAGGGCCCTCTGCGCTAGTGACTACTAACTCCACTGGATGAATTCCTGCCTTCGGCAGCAATAGTCGCAGGCGATCTTCTGTTGCAGTTGAACGGATGGGGATGGTGAGAACTGAGCCGGTTGTTGGTTCGCCGTACTCAGCTAGTGGTCGAGTGTTGGGAGTCTGCAGGACTTTGCCAGCCGAGGAGCCGTTAATGACTCCATCTACTCGTTCTCGCAGGGTTTCCTGCCGGGTCGGTTGGAGCGCCTGGTGAACCGTGTAAGTGAGGAGTGCGCCAGGAGGAATCGCAGATGTTGGATCAAACCGAACCTGAAACTCCCCATCAGAGGTCACCCACGGTGAGACTGAGCTGATTCGCAGTCCATCAGCAGGCTGCTGCTGGACTCCGTTGGGGCTGGCTTGAGCGTTAGTGAGATCAACTGTGGTCGCCCAAATGATTGCCCAACAAAGCGTCAATAACGCAAGCCCTGCTCGTGTTGTTCGTAGGTGTAGTGGTGCTCTCACGGCAGATCCTTAGTGAGAACAACTAGATCGGTTGGCGTGAGCTGAAATCCGAGCTGTTTGTATAGTCGTAGAGCTCGCTGGTTGTCAGTCTGGGTATTGACGAGCACGCGTGTGACGTTTCGCCTGCGTGCCCACTGCAGGGCATCTACAACAAGTGCAGAGCCAACTCCAGTGCCGGCATAGTCGGGATGAGTCGCAAGTCGTTGTAAAAACCCTTGAGTGTGGGACCTGCCAATAACTGAGTAACCAACGGCCTTTCCCTGAGCGTCTGCAAGTCGAAATCGGGTTCGTGGAGTGGCTGAGATTGCTTCGTCAAGGCCGTCAGCATCAAGTCTCCAGAACCGAGGGAATGCCAGCTTGGCAACCTCGAGAGCGCGAACTCTGTCCTCTCGCTTTGCTTTTCGTATCTGCACAGTCTCTGGTGCCGAGTTTCCCATCATGGTGATGTTGCTCAGATCGTGAGAGAGCACTCGAAGCCTGTCGTACTCTAAGAATCCCGCATCAAAAAAACTACGAGCCTCAAGCGGATGCAGCGCTGCGGTAATGATTGACGAATAGCCATCTTTGCGAAGGCGGGCCTCACAGGCCTGTAGTGCTTGCGGGGTTGGTTCAAGAAGGTTGGACTGAATCGTCAGATAGGCAATAGCAGGGTCTGCGTGCCAAGGGCCCACATGAAACCGCTCGTTTCCCAAACTCAGGGTTTCACGCGTGCTCATAGGCTTGAACTAGGTCTCCTGCACCTGCTGTTCCGATTGCTCCGCTAAGGATAGGTCACGTGACCCTTGATCGCGCCGGTAGCCTTGCCGAGTGATTCCAGCGAGAGCAAATGATGAACTGAAAGCCCTTGCACCGCTTGGTGAAGTCTTCCGGCAAAACAATAAGCGGCTGTTTCTAGTAGGCGGCCGAGTTCGAGACATTCTCGTTGAACCTGCTGAAACTAGTTCGGAACTAGTGAGTCACGACATTGACCTCACTACCGATGCTTTGCCTGGCCAGGTCAAGAAGTTGCTCGCAGGACGGGCCTCTGCGCTGTGGAGCACGGGGGAGCGTTTTGGAACCATTGGTTGCGTGATCGACGGCCGGACATATGAAATCACGACTCATCGCGCAGAAACCTATTCTCGAGAAAGTCGCAAGCCAGAGGTTGCCTACACAAGTGACATTGAGCTTGATCTTTCTCGGCGTGATTTCACCGTGAACGCCATGGCGATTGAAGTCACTCAAGATTCGCCTTCACTCATTGATCCCTTTAACGGCTTAGCTGATCTTGCCGGAGGAATACTGCGAACTCCCATTGCCGCAGAGGAATCGTTTTCGGATGATCCGCTGCGCATGATGCGTGCTGCAAGATTTATTGCTGGCTATGGGCTTACCCCAGAACCCGAACTCGTAGCAGCCGTCACTGCTATGGCTGATCGTCTTGCCATTGTTTCTAGTGAGCGAATCAGAGATGAGCTCTGCAAATTAGTCGTAGTGAATGACCCGTCAGCAGGTCTGTACTTCTTGCACGACACCGGCCTAGCTGCGCATTTCTTTCCAGAGCTGCCAGCAATGCGCTTAGAGCAAGATCCAATTCATCGCCATAAGGATGTGCTGACACACACGATTGCTGTGGTCGCTCAGGCTCCAGCAGAGCTTGTAGTTCGCCTGGCAGCGTTGTTTCATGACATTGCAAAACCTGCCACTCGTGCAATTGGACCAAATGGAG
>JBBDMQ010000117.1:0-5440 GCA_040878245.1 Microthrixaceae bacterium | reverse complement strand
GTGTCCGAAGCGGGTGCTGATTGTCGATGCAGTGCTTCGAGGTCCAAATGGCAAGCCCGATTACAAATGGGCTTCTACAGCGCTTCTTGAATGATGTGTGGCTAAAGTCACATTATTGTCTAGCTCGTTGTGCCACTGACTCTGGGGGTAAGTGTGAAACGTTCACTAGTAATGGCCATTATCGCAATAGCTGTTCTAGGGGCAGCCTGCGGTGCACAGGGTGGCAGCGCTGGCAAAGATCCAGATACGTCATCAACCACGACTGCTGGCGGCAAAGCCGTAGCAAAGGATGCAAGTTTTGGCGACTTACAAGAAGACATATGCGGGCCGGGAGAATTTAGTGTCAACCCATCCGAAGCTGGACTCGGCACTGACAAGTTGTATCTGGGAGTGGCGAATGATCGCTCCGCCGAGATCCGCCCTGGTCTCAATAAGGTTCTCTACGACTCTTCGGTAGCCTTTGCGGGTTGGTGCAATGAGCAGGGGGGGATTGGCGGATTGCCGATTGAGATTGTGGATATTGACGCCGGCGTATTTAACGTCGAGGCAGCCATGACTAAAGCCTGTTCGAGTGTCTTTGCCTTGGTCGGCGGCGGGCTCGTGCAAGACGCCTTGGAGTTTTCGAATAAGGCTGGGAGCGATTTTCACCAATGCGGCATGATCGATATTCCGGGGTTTGCTGTGTCTGTAGAAAAAGCGGACTCCAATGGGCAGGTGCAGCCCGTTCCAAATCCGGGCGGGACTGTAGCCACCACCTGGTTCCAAGACTTTTCAAAACTCTTCCCTGATGAAGCAGCGAAATGGGCCGTTGCATGGGGGCAACTACCTTCCCTCGAGGTCGTCAAGACAAAGTACACAGAGGCAGCCGCTTCAGTGGACGCAATGAACAATCTTGGCGAGGTTTCGTATCCGCCAGCTGGGGTTAGCGATTGGACTCCTTATGCTCAGCGCGTGATTGGAACTGGGGCAGAGTCCTTAAGTTTTGTCGGAGAAGTAGACAATCTCAATAGCTTCTTGATCAAGGCCCGTGAGCAAGGGTGGAAGGGCACCCCGCTACTCGAGACGAATATGTATGACCAGAAACTCATAAAGGGGTCTGGGCCTGCAGCCGAAGGAGCCGTAGTCCGCATGGGTCTGCATTCGCTCGAAGAGGCTGACAAGTGGCCAGCGATTCAGCAATATATCGACATCAATAAGAAGTATCAGCCCGGTGGCGAATTAGGAGCCCTCGGGATTCAGAGTCTCTCTGCTTGGTTGCTTTTTGCAACCTCTGCAAATCAATGTGGCGCAAAGAACAAAGGCGTTCTCACTCGAACCTGCATCTTGGAACAAGCCGCTGCAGTAGAGGAGTGGACAGGTGGTGGGCTTCACTCGCCGCAGAATCCGGCTGCTAGCTCTGAGGCTGTTTCGAGCCCGTGCAATATGTTGCTCATTGTTCAGGACGGAGAGTTCGTGAGGCTCTACCCCAAACTGAACGGCGAAGGCGATGATGTCGACGGTTTTCACTGCCCGAAAGACGGGGTTATCAAGGTGACTGCAGAAGTTGGCGAGGGCAAAGTAGACCCCGACCGACCGATCTAGATTCGAGCAGAATCAGCGCTGCCAATCCACCCGCGAACGGCGCTTTCAAGCTCTGCGATGCGGCTAGGTAGGGCTTCGAGTGTGACTGGGCCAGACAAGTGGCTGCCTTGTGCCGTGTCACAGCCGAACTCTGCCAACCCTGCCAGTGTGACAGGGTCGCCAACTCCATCGGCACAGACGCTCAGCCCTAACTCATGAGACAAGTCGATTGTTGACCGCACGATGGCAGCATCAGCAGGAATGCTCGAGATGCTGCTTACATAACTTCGGTCGATTTTAAGCCCGACTACAGCTAGGTCTTTCATGGTTGCAAGCGAGGTATAGCCAGTGCCAAAGTCGTCAACCACAAACCGCAGTCCAAGCTCAGAGAGCTGCGAGAGCACCTCTTGGGAGCGTGTTGGGTTATCCATAAGCTCAATTTCGCTGACCTCTACCTCAACGAGGTCCGGCAGGAGTTCGCCGGAGCGAATAAGCATCTGCACAAAACCGATCAGGTCGGGATCAAAAAGATTTCTGAGCGACAAGTTTGTCGTAATGATCAGCGGAGCCGATGTCGTCATCGGGTTGTTTCTCATCGGCGCAGACAAGGTGGTGGCGGTTCTTGCGGCCTCACCCAGAATCCATCGGGTGAGTGGCTGGATCAAACCCGACTGTTCGGCCATCTCTAAAAAGTCAGGCGGTGTCTTGAGCGAGTCTTCTGCCCGTTGCCAATGCAAGACCGCTTCAAGTTTGGTGACCCGTCCAGTACGAAGGTCAACCTGCGGCACATAGCGAAGCTCAAGGTCGTTATTTGCCAAACCTTGACGGAGTTCGCTCAGAAGAGCCAGTCGGCGGATAGAACTTGGTTCGGCTGTTCTGCGGAACACGCAGTAGGGGGTCGAATTATTTGGTTCTAGCGCTCGCCTCTTGTGATCTTGCAAGCTCAGATTGGCATTGCGCAACATCATGCGAAAGTCATCTGCCTCACCCGGTGCGATTGCTACTCCAATGCTCGCTTGGCAATCAACAATATGGCCAGAAATCTCGAAGGGCCGAGAGAAACAACTGCTTGCTGCCTGAGCTCGCTCGAGAGCCTCTGCTTCTGTGGCGCAGGGCAAAGTGAGTATGGCAAATTGACCGCCGCCGAGACGCGCCACAATGGCTGCGCCGCGAACTTCCTGCACCAGCCTCCGGCCAAGGTCGACGAGTAATTGATCTCCGAAATTGAGGCCGAAGGATTCGTTCACCTCTCGAAGTTTGTCAACGTCAATCAGAACCAAGGCAATTGGTGCAGATGACACTGCCGAGTCAGTTGCAGCAGCTAGTCGCTCTTCGAACAGGCTTCTATTTGGTAGTCCAGTCAGTGCATCATGCGAGGCCTGCCTGCGTAGCCTGTCCTCAACAGCGACACTCCCCGTAACGTCTTCAATGGTCATGCCGATGCTTCCATCGCTCAGACGGTCAACTCGAAGGTCAAGGAATGTTCCAGGAACCTCAGAAAAAGACAAACGCTCCGCGGTCATTGATGCACCCGTGTGATACACGTTGAATAGAGCCGACCGTATGAGCTGTGCCGAGGGTTCGGCGAACACTTGGTTGATACTTGTGCCATTGACGTAGGCAGGCTCAAGGTCGAGCATCCGCTGGGCTGCCGGGTTGGCTGCTCGAATAGTCAAAGAAGTCGGATCTGCAGGATTTACAAACTCAAGGACCAAGCAGCCCGCAGGGTCGTTCTTTACTAGCTCGGCAAAGCGACTGAGGGTGATCCGGTCTGATTCCCCGTTGGTGACATCAATGAGGGAGCCCTGCAGACAGGTTGGGCCCCACCCAGCTTTATGGTCCTTAAGAGGACTAGAAATCCTGACGAGTACTCGACTCCAAGACCCTTGTGCAGACCGGAATCGTAGAGAAGCCTCGCCGCCGTTCTGCGCAGCTGGTCGAGAGGTTGTGTCAATCAGGGTTGGCCGAACGGTGGTGTCAACAAGGGATTCAGAACCAACTGTCAGATCTATAAACGAAGCCTCAATGCGAGGCTGATCTGAATTTGCCTGAGGAGCCTGATCCGTTGAATTCGGGATTGTTGCCGCTAGGGGATCGCTCAGCGGAACTAGTGCTGCAAAAGCGGCGAGGTCCTCGGGGTGGACCATCCCCCGCAGAATGCCAGGATGACGGAACACTTCCGGGTCCCACCCGAACACTTCCCGCATTGACCGTGACAAGTGAAAGCCATCGGAACCGGGTTCAACTTGCTGAAACAGAACCACACCAGACTCAGCTAGCGCAGCATCGTAGGAGTCGCGAGTGCGAGAAAGCGCCTCGGTTTGCTGAGCAGCCAAAGCAGAAGCCGCTGTCGCAGCCGTTTGTAAGGCAGTTGATCGCGCTGCTAACTCCTGAGCGGCGAACTGCTCAAGTTGTTCGGCACGACGGCGCGATTTTTTTCTCACGATGCGGATCCTTATTTCATTCTGTGACCAGAAATATCACTGAGAGTGATAATGTTAGAGGTCGGGAAGCCGCAGTTCGGGGATACTTCCTAGGAACGTTCCTCTGGCCTGAGGACTGACTACGATTTGAGAAATGAGCCAGCCTCAAACAATGACCTATGCAGAGTTCTCTCACCAACGGAGTAACGGGTGACGGACCCCGCTGTGTACTGCGATGATAGGGGTTGGGCTTGTATTCCCGTCTTGAACGCAACTGCTAACGAACGTATCGCCGCAGTTGCTGGATGGCTCTCTCAGAGACCGCTCACCATCCTTGCAATCATTTTGGTGGCTTGGGTGACGAACCGAATATTGCGCCGTCTCATTCAGCGAACTGGTAACCACATGATGGCCAAGGCCGATCAAATCGGAGAGGCCATGCCGAATCGTTTTCGCCGAAAAGAGTCTGCCGGACGAGCGGCAGCAAGGGGCGAAGCAATCTCAACAGTGGCTCGAAGCATTGCAACCTCGATAGTTGTCCTTGGAGCCTCTGCCGCAATTTTGAGTGAACTCGGAGTGAGTTTGGCTGCGCTTGTTGCAAGTGCCGGAGTTATTGGAGTTGCGTTGGGGTTCGGCGCTCAAAATTTGGTCAGAGACATGTTGGCAGGTTGGTTCATCGTGGTTGAAGATCGCTACGGCGTAGGAGACACCATCGATGCTGGTGCACCAGCAGTTGGCGTCGTAGAGAGAATTACGTTGCGCTCCACACGACTTCGAGATATTAACGGGATTGTCTGGCACGTTGACAACGGCGAAGTTGTTCGCGTTGGCAATAAAACCCAAAACTGGTCGCGTGCAGTCATAGACGTAGTAGTGACCCCTCAAACCGATGTTGACTTGGCCTGCGAGTTATTAGAGCAGGTGGGTCTTGAGATGCGAGAGGATCCGCTTTGGGCTTCACTCTTTGCAGATACCCCACCGCACGTGCTCGGGGTGTACTCCATGAACCCAACTGGAATCACTTTGCGGGTACATCAAGATACCGAGCCATCAAGTCAGTTCGAGGTTGAGCTTGAGTACCGAAGGCGGGTGCTGTCGGCCTTCGAGTCTGCAGGGATTTGTCAGGCCTCAGCTATGCCAACAATGCTGTTAGGGCCGAAAGTAGTGCCAACTACGACTGAAGGAACTGCCTCACCGGGCACTAGCAATTAATCGCTCAGCCGGTCTTTGGTGCTCGCAGGGTCCACCGGAACGGGTAGGCACACTGATAACTTGGCCCTGCGGACGGAGTTCCTCGTTTGGTTTGCGCGTTCGGGGTAAGGCCAGCCTCTGCACAACTGTCGTTAGCGTGAGCTAGCGGGAATGTGGAGGAATACAAATGAGCAAACTGATGACGCCGGTCTTACTACTCGCAGGGGCATTTATGGTGCTCGCTATGTGGCGAAGTCCAGCCACTG
>JBBDMQ010000116.1:0-1076 GCA_040878245.1 Microthrixaceae bacterium | reverse complement strand
CCTCGGCACCAAGGGTGGCCTTAATCGACGGCGCCAGAGTTGCAGATATGTCCATGTACCACGACGTTGGTGACGTCTTACCTGGCCTTCCCGAACTCGTTGAGGCGCACCGAGTAGATCACCTTGAGCCAGAGGAGATCAGACGACTGCTCTTCCCTATCGACAATCGTTTTTATCACCTGCTGCTCGGTCAGCGCAGAAGTCGTGATGCTGCAGCCATGCGGCCGCAGTCCATTTTGGCAGCGATCGACGGCCTCAGAAGAAGCTTCGACTTTGTGGTGCTCGACCATGATCCAGACCTAGACGGCGAGTCGGAGACCGGCTCAATAGACGTCGAAGAACGCCACACGCTGAGTCGATCCACCGCCGAACGGGCTGACCTGATTGTGCTGGTCGGGCGCCCCGGGGCCAAAGGTATTCATGACCTCATCAGACTTATCGACCGCTACTCAGACCTCGGAGTAGCGAGAGAGCGGCTGATACCAGTGATGAACCAAGCATCCAAAAATCCAGCACATCGAGTTGCCATCGCCCGGGCAGTGGCCGAACTCAGTAGTTCAATTGAAATGAATGACTCTCGCCTAGTCGCTCCCCTGTTTCTGCGAACTATCAGACGAATGGAAGAACTCCATAGAAGCGCTGCTCCCCTTCCCGAGAACTTCGGCCGCCCACTCGCCAACCTGTCTCAGCGACTACTGCTCGAACTTGGGCAGCGAGTCATCGATGCTCATCAAGAAGTGCCGATTCGAGTCGGAGAACTCGGGCTCAGAATACGTTCTGAAGCAGATCAAACGCGCAGGCCGGAAAGAACTCAAAGGCCGAAGAAAAACCAAGAACCATCAGGTGACTCAGCCTCTAGACGAGACGTGGCCTGATGCAGAGCACTCTGTCTCCGCTGGCCGAGTTAGAGCAGATCGTCCAGGCACGTGCCACGGCACTCTCGCTTGACGTTGACACACTAGAGGGATCGGAACGACTGCGAGCCCTGATAGATGCGGCAGTCGTTGAATGGTCACATGAACACCATCGAGGGCAGCGCGAAATATCGCTTTCAGATCCAGAAGGAATCTCTCACC
>JBBDMQ010000115.1:0-5476 GCA_040878245.1 Microthrixaceae bacterium | reverse complement strand
AGTTATCTCCTGCGACAAGGTCATCCGTGTTCAGCACTCGATCAAGGTCATGCCCAAATGCAACTGCTGCGGCAGTATCTACGTCATCGCGTGCAAACAAGCGACCGACAAGTTCGCCACCCAAACACTTTAAGGCCGCCGCCGCAATGACCCCTTCTGGTGTTCCGCCGATGCCAAAAAGGATGTCCACGCCGGTGTCTGGGATGGCAGTAGCGATTGCACCTGGTGCGTCGCCGTCGCCAATCAGGCGAATTCGGGCCCCGGCGGAGCGAATCTGATCCACAATCTCGTCGTGGCGAGGGCGATCAAGCACCATGGCAGTTATTTCACGAACTTCTAAGCCTTTAGCTTTGGCCACAGCCTGCAGATTTTCTGCAACCGTCGCTCGAATATCTACTCGTCCTGCAGCCTCGGGACCCACTGCGATCTTTTCCATATACATAATCGGTCCCGGGTCAAACATCGAGCCCTTTTCAGACACAGCAATGATCGAAGTAGCCCCGCCTCGTCCAGTGGCTGTCAAAGTGGTGCCCTCGACGGGATCAACAGCAATGTCTACCTGGGGGTCTGACCCGTCGCCCACAACCTCGCCGTTATAAAGCATCGGCGCTTCGTCTTTTTCTCCTTCACCAATTATGACCGTGCCGGTCATTTGCACAGTCCCCATGATGAGCCGCATTGCGTCTACTGCAGCGCCGTCGGCCCCATCTTTATCGCCACGACCTACCCAGTCTGAAGCTGCTAAGGCTGCAGCTTCTGTGGTTCGTACGAGTTCCATAGCAAGGTTTCGGTCTGGTGCTTGTTTCGCCATCTCGTGAGGATACCGACTGCGCGCAACCTGCATGTATTTCTTTGAGTGATTCGAAGAAATCTGTAACTCTCAGGCCTGAGTTGGGTGCCGAGCATGTAATCATTTAGGCGTGACTGAACCAACCGATGATTCTGAAAATCCCGAAGATGGAGTTGAGCACTTTCTGGCCAGCGAGGACGTCGCCATAGAAGACGGCCAAGTTGCTTACGAATGCTCATCTTGGGCCGGTGAGTCTCGCGGGCTGCTAGGCAGCTTGTTGGTCTCTGCAGAGATTCATCATGTGTGGCAGGGCACCACAGTGACTGTGCACGAAGCAGATGAAGACCGAGTCGATGCGCTGATTGACGATGTCCTTGCTTCAGCTCGGCCAGCACTAGACCCGGCTGCACCAAAGTTGGTGTTCCAAGTTGCTTCCTGGCCTGTTGCGTTACAGACCGAACTCGTAGATGAACTCACTGCAGCACAAATTCCCTATGAATGGGATGTGCAGGGTGATCTCATAGTGAGAGAGTCAGATGAAGATGAGGTTGAGGCAGTGCTTGAGCTTCTCCCTGACCCCGAGGATGAATCTGAACTGCAACCAGGCGAAGTTTCAAGCGATGACGGTGTAGCTGTGCACGAGCTACTTGATCGCATCTTTATGAGTGCATCTCGCCTGACTAAGCGGCCCACGGATGCTGCTGCCACAGTCGACATCGTGCAAGCAGCATCTTTACTTGGACATCTAGCTGTGCCATTCGGTTTTGAGCCACCGCAGTGGCAGCGGCTTGTTGTAGCCGCAAGGGAACTCAGCCAAGCACTCGAGCCCTCAACCGGCTCTGCTGACTCCCGAACCGCTGACTCCCGAACCGCTGACTCCCGAACCGCTGCACCGGTCACCGATGCACCGGTCACCGATGAGCAAGTGTCCGAGCTAGCCCAAGTGCTGACTCAACAGGTGCGGCTCTATGTCTAAAACAACCATGTCTCACTTTCTTCCTGTCTCGCTCAGTTAGCGGAGTCAACTCGGAGGATGTTCATGCACAAGCGTTGAGCGTTCTACCCTTCACCGGTAGTTCACATGAGATTGATGTAGCAATAGAGGAGAAGAATCGCAGATGAGTTCTTGGACCGGTAAGCGAGTGCTAGTAACAGGTGGAGAAGGCTTTATTGGAAGTCACCTCGTTGACCTGCTCGTGAGTAAAGGTGCGCAGGTTACGGTGCTTGTGTATTACAACTCATTTGGCCGATGGGGCTGGCTTGACACTGCATCTGCAGAGGTGAAAGCGGCCATTAAAATTCTGCCTGGAGATGTGCGCGACGCACGCCGTGTTGACGAGGCGGTTGAGGGCCAGGAAGTGGTGTTTCATCTAGCGGCGCTTATTGGTATTCCTTACAGCTACCACGCCGCAGAGAGCTATGTGCAGACCAATGTGACTGGCACTTTTCATGTGGCAGAGGCTTGCCGGCGCCACGGTGCGCGCATGATCCACACCTCTACTTCGGAGGTTTACGGAACCGCCCTGATAGTTCCCATTAATGAAGATCACCCGCTGCAACCACAGTCCCCCTATTCGGCATCAAAGATAGGCGCCGACATGATGGCGCTGAGCTACTTCCACGCACATGAACTGCCCGTTGCAGTTGTTCGCCCCTTCAACACCTACGGTCCCCGGCAATCAACTCGGGCAGTGATCCCCTCTATCTTGGCGCAGCTGTTTTCGGGCGTAAGCGAGCTGCATCTCGGCTCGATTTCACCCATGAGAGATTTCAATTACGCCACTGACACAGCATCGGGGTTTTTGGCCCTTGCTGAGTGTGATGAAGCCCTGGGCCGTGCAACCAATATTGGATCAGGTCGTGAGATCTCCATTGGCGATTTAGTCCAACTCCTGTGTCGGATTACAGGACGCTCAGTTGAGGTCACCACGGATGAAGATCGCTTGCGGCCCGCCGGTTCAGAGGTTGAACGACTGTTGTGTGACCATTCGCTAGCTACCCGCATGAGCGGTTGGACCCCAGAGGTTTCCCTTGAGGACGGGCTGAGCAGAACTGCTGAGTGGGTAGAGACTCACTTAGTTGAACTTGAAGCCGGCGGGTACCACATCTAGCTCAGAGCTTGGCCGCTATCAGCTTGCTGCTGAGCGGTCACTGAGTAGAGCCGCTGAGCGGTCAGTCAGTAGAGCCGCATAGAGCTGCTCATAGGACTGCTGCGTGGCTTCGATAGTAAATGCGGCCTCTGCCAACCTTTGTCCGTGCATTCCCATCTGTGCAGATCTTTCAGGGTCTGCTAGTAGTTCAAGTATTGCCGCAGCAAGTGCCGGTGGATCCTCTGTCGGCACGATCCATCCTGTCTGACCAGGGACAACGGCTTCTGTAACAGAGCCAACTTCGGTGGCAATAACTGGCAAGCCCGCCAGCATGGCCTCGACGATAGTGACTGGAAAGCCCTCGAGTCGTGAAGGCAGCACAAGGCCGTCGAAGGCCCACATCATGTCGGCCACGCGTGCCTCTCCCCAAGGTGCAGATCTGAATTCGACCCGGTCAACGAGGCCAAGATCGCGGCAGAGTTGCTTGAGCGAATGAGTCTGGTCCCCTTCGCCGATGAGTACCAGCTTGCAGGGCTCTGGGAGCAGAGCCATTGCTTGCAACAGCACATCAATACCCTTGACTGGATCGTGGCGTGCAACGGTCAGCAGTGTGGGCTCTGAAGGCCGGTCTACAGGCACTTGCCCAACCTGCGGTACTCCGTGGTAGATCGTTTGGATTGAACCGGCAGGCAGGCCTGTGGACTCTTCAATCATGCGCCCGGTTCGGTCGCCCACAGCAATATGAGCTTTCAGGTGCTTGCTGGTAAGTCGCTTCAGGCGAGCTGAGCTTGGCGACCATACGCTCATGGGTGAGTTTTCAATAACGATGCGCCGAAGTCCAGGAATTGTCGTCGCAGCAAGGATCGCCCACTGACAACTCGAAGCTGAGGACAGATTGAACTCAAGGACCTCTGGCCGCAACCGCCGAAAAGCGGACCGATGCTGAATCAGGCCGCGAAGATCGTTCCGGTCACGGATTGCGGCCAGCAAAACGGTGGCGGTGTTGGCACGATGGGTTGCCAACCAACTCAATACCTCGGCGTTGACCCCTACCAGTGTTACTCGAATCTGCTGGGGAAGAATCGAAAGCACCCGAGACAGATTTACTTCGGCTCCGCCCCTAACTGTGGCATCTGAGTAGACCACAAGGTGAAACGCTGCCAGCGCTCCTGCAGCTTGGCCCCGTGATTCAGCAATGCTCACCTTGTACTACTCAGCTCGAGGGAAGTAGCCGGTCGCGGAGCATGGCCCAATCTTCGTTGGCTTGGTCGTAGTCGTCTGGTCGTCCAATGTCGAGCCAGTAGCCGTCAAAGCGATGCACTCGCGGGGGAGTGCCAGCCTGCATCAGATCAAGTACAAGTTCGTCGAAACCGAGCGGTTGTCCCGCAGGATAGTTACGAAGGGTTTCACGCGATGCTGCATAAACTCCCATTGACACCGAGAAATGCTCGACAGGCTTCTCCCGAAACTCCACAATGCGGTCATCGGTTTCTCCTCCGATGCCAAGCACGCCAAAGTCAATCTTTACGACTCGGTCATACGCAGCAACTGTCAGGGGGGCATCAGATTGGATATGCCCAGCTAGTACAGCCTGATAGTCCAAGTCGGTCAGCACATCGCCGTTCATCACAAGGAAGTGTTCGGGCAGCGAATCTAGGTTGCTTACCACCGGGCCCATCGTGCCAAGGGGTAACTCCTCTGGCCAGTATTCAATCGATAGCCCCCATTGGCTGCCATCTGAGCAATAGGCCCGAATGAGCTGGCCAAGGTGGCCAATTGCAATGGTCACTGAGCTAAAGCCATGAGCCTTCAGCTGTCGAAGGACAATCTCAATAATGGCGTACTCATCACCAATCGGCACGAGCGGTTTAGGAAAGGCTGTTGTGTAGGGCCGAAGACGCACTCCGCGTCCACCCGCCAGAATGACCGCGTGCATATACCAACCTTATCTGCTGGCCGAGGAACCCCCACCGGATGCACCCGCTTGGTCTCTGCCAGTCACACGTTTTGCGAGCCGATCCAATGACATTGTGGGCACCCAGCCAATCGTCTCCCGCAGAAGTTCGGGGTCGCCGATCACTGATTCGATACCTGGCATGTTTAAGGAGTTCACAGTGAGTGCAATGTCGAGCTGCTCGGCAATAGCTTCTGCAATCTCGCCGTACTTCAGCCCAATTCCCGAGCACAGGTTGATGATTGGGGGAACACTGATTGCCTCGGCGAGGTGAACTAAAGCAGTCGCAACATCCTCAATCATCACAAAGTCGCGCGTCGTCTCGGGCCACCAAACGTCGATGCTGCCAGAAGAAGTTTTGAGTGCTTGTAGGTCGCTGAGCCATTGATGGATTGGCGATACCTCGGGGACTGGGTGACCAACAATGTTGAACACTCGAGCCACAACCGCATCCAATCCCTGTGCTCTGGCAGACAACACAGCTTTGGTGCCGGCTGCCTTGGAACACGCGTAGTCGCCTAAAGCGCGCAGAGGGCTGAGCTCGCTCACCAAGGCAGTCGAAAGCGGGTCGCCGTACTCCGATGCCGAACCCACGTGAACAAGACGAACTGCAGTGCCATCGAGCACATCGCACAGCCAGGC
>JBBDMQ010000114.1:0-5487 GCA_040878245.1 Microthrixaceae bacterium | reverse complement strand
CCTCTGGTTCTCGGCCAGTGATCCTCAGGTAGTCCTCAATACGGATTCCTCTTCCCTGAAGCTGGTACGCAAGATTTTGCAATCGAGCCTGCATCTCTGAACTCACCAGAGATTCCGGTGCCTCAATGTCAACCAGCTTTGCTAGTTCTTTACCAATGTTCGTTCGAACGGCAATTCGGGCTTCCTCTTCACGTGCCTTGGAGAGGTCCTGCTGGGTGTCTGTTCGAAGTTCCTGCACCGAGGCGTACTCAGTGGTCTCCTCGACCCACTCGTCGGTGAGTTCCGGAAGCACACGCTCCTTGACGTTTTTCACCAGCAGACGAAATTGAACTTTCTCTTGCTCAGGGTCTGGATGGTCGGCATCAAAATTGAGTTCATCCCCCGCCTTGGCGCCAACAAGATGCTCATCAAACTCGGTGGCAATCATTCCGGAACCGACCAGATACAGATAGTCCTCGGCAGACATGCCCTCTACTTCTTCGCCGTCTTGATGCCCAGAAATATCAATCGTGACGTAGTCAGTGTCTGCTGCTATGCGCTCAACCTCGGTCAACTCGCCATATTGACCCCGGAGGCGGTCTATTTGCTCATCAACCTCTTCTTGGGTTGCGCTCGCTCGAGGAACCTCTATCCGCAGGCCGTCATAGCCGGCAACCTCAACCTGAGGCCTCGTCTCTACTACTGCCTCAAAGGTGACATCGCCGGACTCTTCGCCCTCGGTAATTTCTAAATCGGGGGCTGCAATGACGTCTACGTCTTCTTCGATCACTGCCTGGCTATAGAACTCGGGCACAGCCTGCTTGAGCGCCTCGGAGCGGGCATATTCGCTGCCAAACTGCTTCTCGAGTAGCTGACGAGGGGCTTTCCCGGGACGAAACCCGGGCAGTCGAACCTCTTTCGCAATCTCTCGCCATGCGGCGGCAACAGCGGGTTCAAATTCTGCCTCATCAAACTGAACGGTGACTTTTACTTTGTTGCCCTCTGCAGGCTCGATTGTTGACTTCATCAGGATGAGGATCGTAGCGCCTTGGATGCATTGCTCTGACATCAGCCTCTGCACTCGGAATCTGTGACTGCTTGCGCAGGCTGTAAGGTGGAAGCACGGGACGTGGCGCAGCTTGGTAGCGCACCTGCTTTGGGAGCAGGGGGTCGAGAGTTCAAATCTCTCCGTCCCGACACAACAGCTTCACATTTTTGGCACTAGTTTTAGGCGCGGTCTTGGCCCTAGTTATGGCACTGATCATGGCACTGGTCTTGGAGCCGCCGAGTTGATCTGAGGTGCTTGGGACAGTCCTGAGTGAGCACAGAGGAGAATCTGATGGCGCTAGAAACGGTGAACGTTCACGGGCACAACATTGCTTACCGCACGGGCGGAACCGGGCCAGTGGTGTTACTCATCCACGGGATGGCTGGAAGTTCATCCATGTGGAAACCGATTCTTCCGCTCATATCGAAAGATGTGACGTACTTAGCTCCGGACCTTCCGGGACACGGCCGTTCGGACAAGCCTCGTGGCGACTACTCCCTAGGTGCGCAGGCAAGCATGCTTCGTGACTTGCTCAGCACGTTGGGTCACCAACGAGTGAGCGTGGTGGGCCAGTCACTTGGTGGCGGCATTGCCCTGCAGTTCTGCTACCAGTACCCGGAGCGTTGCGAGCGCTTGGGTTTGGTGTGCGCAGGCGGCTTAGGCGAGGAAGTCATGCCGCTGCTTCGTGGACTGACCTTGCCGGGAGTGGATCTGCTTTTGCCACTGGCTTTCCAGCCGATCTACCGAGATGTTGTCAACACAGCCGTTGGGTTCTTTGGCAAATTTGGTTTGACGCCTGCTCCTGCGGCGCTCGAGATGTGGCGGAGCTACTGCTCACTCATTGACCCCGATACTCGAACTGCATTTATTCACACGCTCAAGTCGGTGGTTGACCATAAGGGTCAAAGGGTCAGCGCAGCAGACAAACTGTACCTAGCCTCAACTTTGCCGACGCTGATTGTGTGGGGCGATCAAGACCCAATCATTCCCGTGTCGCATGCCTATGACACCCACCAAGCAATTCCGGGAAGTCGCCTAGAAATATTCGAGGGATCAGGGCACTTCCCTCAAGATGAAGATCCCGCTCACTTTGCGGATGTCTTACTTGACTTCATTTCAAGCACTGAGCCCGCCACGGTGACTGACGAGGAGTGGGCTGCACAATTAGGCAGCCCACTCGCTCAATAGTTCACTTCTCTATCAGATGGCGCCAGCTAGACGGCGTGTCCCAGATGGCGCCAGCCCGACAACTGCCGAATCTTGAACCGGCTGAGCATCTAGCTGGGGCGGGGGCTTCAGCTATGCCAACAACTTGGCTTTCTGAGCATCAAACTCTTCTTGAGTGAGAATTCCCTGATCCTTAAGTTCTGCAAGCTGCTTGAGCTGGGTGATGGTATCGCCCTCAATGGCAGATGGTGCTGCTGCAACTGGGGCTGCGGGAGCAACTGGCTCCTGGGCCTGCTGGGCCTGCTGGGCCTGTTCTGCCTTTTCGTTCTGGTGATTTCGAACTCCACCAGATACTGCGGTTGCTGTTCCTGCGATGACTGCTGTACGAGCGACTGTTCCCATTAAACCGGGTCGGCCTCTTCTCATTCCTCCACGCATATTTACTGCTCCTTAGGTTGCTGTTGCAGAACGAGCCTGCAAGTTGGTTGCTGTAATGACTTTGGTTTCGGTTACTGATCTCATGGCGAACATGGCTTCGACTGAGCCTGTGAATACAGCCTCAGGAATCTGCTCGTTGAGCATCGAACTCAAGAGCTTCCACCACGACTTGATGAGGGATTCGTTCGCCCTTCAGCAAGGTACCTCCGGACTCAAAGATTGCCTGAGCAAATTTGGCAGCCCACAGGTCTTCCCACACAAAGAAGGCGGCAGAAGTGTTGGGTTCTAAGACCTCGGCTGCGAAGACTAAGTCTTCTTCGCTCAGCAAGCCAGGGTGCCCACCCGTGAGATGTTGGAAGGGCGCGAGTTCCTCAAGGTCATCAAACTCAATCTCGACAACGTCGCCGTTGCCATCTTTTAGGATGAAGATGATATCAAGCACTTTGATCAGGCCGGCCTCGGCAAGCTCGACAATCGCTGGGACAATTTGGCCATTGAAATGATTGCCTTCGAATCCGACAATCATGTATTCCACTGGTGCGATGGTCATTGTGAACTACCTCCGTGAGTTGCTGCTGAACGCCGGGACGACGTCAAACGTCTGTACAACTTATCACTTTGGCTTTGTTGATTTTTTGCGGAGTCCACGCGTGGCCGGCACTGCTGCTACGTTCTTGCGGTCGCTAGAGCTTGAAGTACTTGTATCTTTAACTCTGTCGGTGCTGCGGGTGTAGCTCAATGGTAGAGCCACAGGTTTCCAACCTGTTGACGAGGGTTCGATTCCCTTCACCCGCTCTCTAGGGTCAGGGCGAAATTCAGCACATAGCTGGGGCGAAATTCGCTTTTCACCCCATCAATAAATCTTAGGCGCCGAAAAGCCTCGCTTTCCGTCGAAAAGCGGCGCATAAGTAGCGGAGGGAGTGGCGACTACCCTGCCGATCAGTGATACTGCCAGACCAACAGCCACACTAGGAATAGCGTCATGAACCAGCTAATTGCAAAGGCTCGGGAGTCTCCCACTGGATGGCTTCTGTTTTGCATGGTCTGCGGCGGAATCGGTGCAGCACTTGGAGCTGTGTTGAGTTGGTCCGCCAAGTGGCCACTGCCGCTTGCGCTCGGCATCGGAGCAGCATTCGGAATTTTGATAGCAACTCGAGCGCTCAAACAACAACCACAATCCGTAGCCATAGCGGGCCCTCGAGCTGACCTGAGTTCTTGGTGCACTGAGACGCTTGTACTGCGTCATATGAACCAAGCCGATGTTCATACCAATGCAGTGGCCAACACTATTGATGAAGAGGTCGCTCAAGCTATGGGCTGGTCCGAAGACGAGATTTTTGGGATCTCGCACATGGCCAAAGATCCTGCCCTGATGGCTGAGCGTGGTTTCATCATGATTGCCTACCCTCTTGATGTAACGCAGCTTCTTGGAGTGTTATCGCTTACTCGTCTTCCCGGAAAGCCCAACGAGGCAGGTTTAGGCCTGTGGTTGAGTGCCGGAGCACGCGGGCATGGCACTGGCGCCGACTCAATTCGCCTTGCGGCACAACTCTGCTGGCAAAACGGCATCAAACTCATCACACTCGGCACGACTGCTGCAAACACACACATGCAACGCTGCTATCTGGAGGCAGGGGCAGACCTTTTTGATTCTTGCGAGAACCAACTTCTTGACGGTCGAACAGTTGACTCCTGTTGGTATCGAATCAGCAACCCGCACCCTGCCGACTAGTGACCCTGCCGACTAGTGACCCTGCCGTCTAGTGACCCTGCCGATCAGTGACCCTGCCGATCAGGGACCCTGCCGACCAGTGACCCTGCCGTTGAGTGAGCTACGCAGTTTTTAGGAGTTCTCTATTGCGGCGATTGTCTGAGCGAGTTTGGTATCAACACAAGCGGCATAGGCAAGGTAGCCATCTCGAGTGGGATGAATGAGGTCAGGAAAGCCTGCGTAACGAACATCTGCGGTATTGCAATCCATTACGTGTGGGCGCTGCATCATCCAACCATTTGTCTTGGCAAGCCACTCTGGCATAGCGGGGTAAGTGCCAATGGGGCTCGTCAGCCAAATCACCACAATGCCGCGGGCATTCAGGTCTGCTTCGAAAGTAGCCATCGCTGCAGTGACTTCCAGAAAATCAAGTCGATAGTCGGTAATGGTTCCTTGAGCAATCAGGTATTTTGGGCCATCAAGTGCTGCGGGCAAAGCAAGTCGCTCAGTGACATAAATCGGAATAGTCCCCTCGAGTTGTTTGACATACCCGTTGCCGCCACGCGCAGCATTGAACACACCAGGCGTCTGCAAGAAGTAATGAACGCTTTGAGCGATTGAATCACCAGCAATCCAAATATCGGCGCTTGGCAAACCCAAGGGGGCAGAGCCTCCGCCGCCACCAGGCGCCGAGGACGTACATGCAAAACCGCCAAGAGCAAGTCCGGCAGAAGCGACACAGCTGATTAAAAATCTCCTCATACTGGCACCCCCCCACAGTGAGCGCTTTGAACAATTTTGCAGATAACGATTTTCTCATTGTTTCATGTATCAGAGCAATAAGCACCTGAGTTTTGAACAGCGGCAGTGGGTAAATACCCACTACGAAAATCGGGCTTGCTTCAAATTCGAAATCAGCTGCAAGAATGCAACCATGTCACATCTGCTTGTACTCGGTGAAGGCTGGGTGGGTGCCGCCGTAGCAAACGCCGCTGCACCTCGTCATGCGGTGACTGTTATCGACCCGCCCTTCCATCCGGTGTTTCATCAACGTGACACTCAATCAGAGCTAGAGCTTCGCAAGCTGATTGCGCAGCAGAACATCACCATGGTGATTAATGCATGTGGTCGCCTCAGAGGCAGC
>JBBDMQ010000113.1:0-5487 GCA_040878245.1 Microthrixaceae bacterium | reverse complement strand
TTGGCGACTCCTCATCGTTACCTACCAGCATGCTCTGCAAATTTGCTCGTGAGCATGTCAAAGTTGCACTGACCGGAGATGGGGCCGACGAACTACTCGGCGGCTACTTAGTCTGGGCTCGTGGCATGTTGGAACCCGGTACCCCCGGTGCACCGCCCCAGGGTGATCTCGCTTCGAGTGAGATTGCGTCAACTTCCGCTCAGGGCAGATCCCTGCTGACTCGGGCAAGAACCAAAGTCGCTGCGAGACGGCTACCTGCACCTGCTTCATTACCTAACCAGACTGTCAGTAGCGGTTCTGCTGTAGCTCGCCGCTATGCCGCTTTTCGGCAGTACTTTTCCGCTGCTCAACTTGTAGAGCTTGGACTGCCGCCTTCTGATGCCAGCAGCGTAGATATCTCGAGTTACAACTACGGCACTGCGGACGACATCAGCCGATTTGATCTTGATCACTACTTGCCAGGCGACATCTTGGTAAAAACTGATCGAGCTTCGATGGCACATGGGCTAGAGGTGCGTTCACCTTTTCTTGATGTTGCCGTTGCCGAGGGTTGTTTGTCCCTGCCGGCACATCACAAAGTAAACGAGACTCATGAGAAACTGCTCCTGCGGCGCGCATGCGGAGACTTATGGCCAGCATCTGTAGCTGCCAGAACGAAGCAGGGATTTGGCGCGCCAATGGCAACATGGCTGCAGCTACCTAAGGTTGCAGAGTTAAAGCATGCACATCTCAACGACTCCAGTTCGGCGCTTTTCGAACTCGTGGATCGTGATGCCGTCCTACGACTAAGCACCCATAACGATCAGCGAACTTGGAACTTGCTCATGCTGTCGCTCTGGTGGACTCAATCTTGTGACAAAGCTCGAGTTTCATGAGAGTTGATCAGTCTCTTGTTCGATCAGGACAATGGTGGGATCATAAAATTCCACCGCTTATTGCAGCTGCGGCGCTCGCTTCTCTCACCGCTTTGGACGCAGACGGGTTGAGTCTGCTCCTCAACCTTGTGCTCTTTGTACTTGCAGCTGTTGGCGTTGCGGCCTTCGGGCACGTGGTCAATGATCTGGCTGATATAACCACCGATGAGCTTGCAGGCGCGCCCAATCAGATGGCGCCACTGTCACTTCAGAAACGGGCTGGAATACTCGCTGCAACTGTTGCCTGCAGCATGTTGCCTTGGATCTGGCTTCCGATCAGTACCGCAATTTTGAGTTTGCTGGCAGTTGAGGTTGCGCTGCTTCTGGCTTATTCGCTTCGGCCTGTTCGATTAAAAGATCGAGCCGCTGCAGGCGTGTTGGCCGATGCGCTCTATGCCTATGTGGTACCGGTTCTGCTGAGCATTGAGGTTTTTACGCAGCTCGGAAAGGTTGAGGAGCCAGGTTGGCTCATCACCTTGTCAGTTGGCTTTTGGGCACTTCTTATGGGGCTCCGCGGAATTCTCTGGCATCAGATTGGCGACTTTGCTCATGACTCCCGAGCAGGAATCACCACGTTAGCTACCCGAATTGGAGTGACACAGTCCCGCAGAATCCTCGGCCTGATGGTGCTTGTCGAGCTCGTAGCCGCAGGAGTTGCTCTCGTACTTGTCGCTCAGGGCACCTCTGAGTTCTGGCTGCCAGTTTTTGGACTTGCCTACATCTTGTATCGAATGTTTCAGATGTCTGTCCTCTGGACTGAAGCTGTTCACTTTCGCTCTCTGCGACACTCGGGAGGACGCATTCGATTTGTGGGGTTTGTACTACTCAATGAGTTTGTCGAGAAGTGGCTGCCACTTGCGGCTCTGTTAGCAGTTGCACTTCGTGAGCCAGTCATGTGGATTGCTGTGCTGGCGTATCTACTGATGTTTGATAATGCAGCAAGCGAGTTTTTGCGACGCGATCTGCCAGCACTTCCTGACGCTATGAACCGCCTTGCCCACGAACGAAAGTCCCGCAAGAACATCCGCATTGTTGAAACCGAACGACTAGCGCTTATTTCGCAGGGACCCAATATGGTTGCCGAGAGCGTTCGCAGTAGTTGCCGTTGGGTATTCGTGGTGTGCGGACCCGAGATGCATACCGAGACGCTACGAACCGCCGTTCGACACCTTGCGCCACTGACATCTCTCGAAATCTGGGTCGTCACCGATTCGCGCCGCAACGTTCGAGCAATCGACCTTGAAGGCATCCACACGGTTGTAGATGTGTCCACACCAGATCATTTTGATGATCATCAGGCCAGTATTTGGCTCAAGACGGGCATCCATAACCACCTTCCAAGTGGTGAATGGTGCTATCTCGACTCAGATATTATTGCGGTGCGACCAGGTGCTGAACAGATATTCGAACATCGCAAGGGACCTGTCGCCTTCGCTTCTGACTTGACTATTTCAGTAAATCAGGTCGACCGATTTAGTCCTTGGGCAATGAACTGCGAATGCACTGGATTTGGAGAATCACACAGTTGTTCACATCTGCGAGAGCAGATCATGGAACGGTTTGATGTTGAGGTGCCCGGCGATTGGGTGCACTGGAACGGTGGGGTTTTTCTATTCGGTCCCGACAGCAGTGATTTTTTGGATATGTGGAACGAACGTGCAATTGCCTCGTTTGATTGGCCTGAATGGCGTACCCGAGACCAAGGAGCACTGATTGCGACTGTCTGGACTCAATCTCAACAGGACTGCGAGCGACTGCCAGCCGAATTTAACTTTATTGCCGATCTTGGAAATGGGGATCTGTGCCTAGACCCTGAACTTGGCTGGGCGCTTCACCCCGCTGGGCCTTGGCATAAAGCCCGACTCATGCACTTATATACAAGTCGGCTGGAAGACCCCGAATGGCAACTCGGTCGCGACGTAGAAGTTCCCGTGATTCGTCAGACTCTAGTGAGAACTCATCGTTGGCGAAGATTCGAACTGCGGCAAAAAGCCAAGTCAGAGTATGAGGAGGCACGGCAGGGTGCAGCTCAAGGAAGGCAGCGTTTTACTCTGGCATGCAGGGACGCATTCTGGTCACTAGAGGGATGGCTCGGGCTGATCTGGCTTCGCATTCGTCGCCAGCCTCAACGTTTGCGACTCTCACGGCTACGTGCAAGCGTTGGACGACGAATTGGGACCAAGGAGCGTTCGACATGAGTCTGTCTGGACGAGCCTTGAGAAAAATCAGTGGCCGATGGGGTGCTAGGTCGGAGCAGAAGCTACCGCCAAGAACAAGAGTCGAGGGGGCCCGCGGAAACCAGCCTGCAATCACTCGCGCCGAAAAAATTGCAGACAAAAGCTTCGAGTCAACCTGCTATGCGCCGACTGTCTCCATGTACTTTGATCAGTTCGGCAAGGTCCGTGCTTGTTGCCAGAACACAGGCGCTTTGATGGGCGATGTGGCACTGCAATCAATCCACGAAATCTGGCAGAGCGCCGCTACTGCTGCCATGCGATCTGCGCTCAAGGTTGGAGATTTTTCGCAGGGCTGCGGGTTCTGCGAGTGGCAGGTAGAACAGGGGGATGAGGCGATAATCTTCGCAAGGATTTTTGACGACCACACGGTGACTGAAGAGCACCCCAAATGGCCTGTTCAGATGGAGTTCTCCATGACGAACTCCTGCAACCTGCAGTGTCAAATGTGCAACGGAGATTGGTCCTCCTCAATCCGAACTCATCGAGAGCACCGCCCACCGCTGCCAGTAGTTTACGGCGATTCCTTCTTCAACGAGCTTGCTGAGTTCCTGCCTCACCTTGAGAAGGTGAACTTTCTTGGGGGTGAACCATTCCTAGGAAAGGAACCACTGCAGGTCATGTCAATGCTGGCAAAACTGCCACACCCACCGCAGGTTGCAGTCACAACGAACGGCACGCAGTGGTCGCAACGAATTGAACGTATTTGTGAACAGTTGCCTATGTCATTTGTGCTCTCACTCGATGGCATCACCGCCCCAACCTACGAGAGCATCCGAATAGGCGCTGACTTTGATCAAGTCATGGCAAATCTTGATCGGTTTGAGTCCTACGCCTTGAGACATGGCACCCGAGTGACGCTGGCGCACTGTTTGATGAGGTCCAATTGGACGGAGTTTGCTCAGTTCCTTCGGTTTGCTGAGGACCGCGACTTGTTGGTGGGCATCAACGAGGTTGTGTTTCCAGTTGAGCTCAGCTTGTTTCAGATGTCGCCGGATGAGCTGAGATTTGTAGTCAGCACTATGGAACAAGACAAAGATGGCATTGCGGCCTCGCTCAACAAGTTGCGAGCAGTTTGGGATGGACAACTCGCTGCGCTCAGGAACCGACTAAGCACCCTCGAGGGCGGTGAGTTGCAATACATCCGACCATGGGGTGAGGCCATCGAGAAGAACGAGACTTGGGCTGAACAAGCAGAACGCCTACTCACTGAATGGGTAGGCGAGGAACTACCCGCAAAGCTTGAATTTGTTGATGCTACTGAGAATGACTCATCAAATTCACCTCAAACTCAGATGGTGGCTGAGTTCGGCGAACGCTCGTACTACTTCAACCAATTAGGACTGAAGAACGCATCGGACACAGAGGAACTCGTTGAGAGGCTTCGATTTCTACTGCAGGTAAAGCTTCAACAAGAGTCGGTAGAGGTGACCCAAACTTCGAGCGACCTGATCCATGATCTCGTAATCGGTCACTCAGCAACTGAAGATGCTCGACAGTTTCGGATTGCTTGGAGCAGCTCAGGAGGGCTCACGACGGTGTTTCTTGCAGTTCGAAATCCACCTCCTCCACCTGTGTTGCCCTCTCACCCGCAAGCCGTGCTCAATGCATGGTGCGGTGAAGACAACGTAGTCGTATTGCATTGCGACCTGAATGAGCAGATCATCTCTCTCACCGGGCGGGCCCAACTTGTTGGAGTCAAGGACATCTCGGATATCGAGGGACTCACCACTGAATCACTTCTCGCCCAGCTCGTAAATCTGTATGGCAGCATGGAGATCTCCGAGGGGCCGAGTGGGTTTGTTGCAGACAGCATCGTGAGTTTTTCAACGGAGGAATCTGGAGTTGGTCTTCAGTTGCGGGTCATTGTGGAGGAACTTGAAGAGTCCATTCAAATCTTTATTGGCCAACAGGAGTTCTTGACCGGATGAAGCTGAGATTGAAGCATCTAGTTCGGCTGAGTAAAGACACGGCAAGCTTTGCCCTCGTGAATCGCGTCTGGTGGTTTATTCCGCTCATGGCGCTACTTGGCCTGATTGCATTAGCTGTCGCAACTACTCAAGCAGTCGTTCCCGTCGCTGTCTACACACTGTTCTGAACAATGAATCTGAACTCCCAACAAAAAGGAAATGCCTGATGGCAGAAGATGTTTGGAGCGAAAAAGAGCTCTCTGTTCGGGAACGAACTTATGGAGTAAAGCACCGAGTTCGCCGATTCCGGTGGGAATACCCAGCTGGTAAAACACTCCTGCGATGGTTCCCCCGAAATTGGTTTCTTGACCCGCTAGCACTCGTAGACATCTGCTCCCCATGGGAGGTGGCCTGGGTCACTCGCTTTAT
>JBBDMQ010000112.1:0-1083 GCA_040878245.1 Microthrixaceae bacterium | reverse complement strand
GCTATGCCAAGACAAATGTGGCTATTGCACCTTCGCCCAACCACCTGCGCGAGTTGAAGCACCATTTCTCACACCCTCAGAGGTGCTCTCGATTGCCAAGCAGGGAGCACAGGCTGGTTGCCATGAGGCCTTGTTTACACTTGGCGAACGACCAGAGTTGCGGTACCCGGTGGCAGCAACTTGGCTGAAGGAGCACGGTTACTCATCAACAGTTGAGTACCTCGCAGCTATGTGTGCACTAGTTACCGAGAAGACGGGGCTACTGCCGCACTCAAATGCAGGAGCTCTTTCTGAATCGGAGCTTGCAGTCTTACGATCAGTTTCTCCCTCTCAAGGGATGATGATTGAGTCGCTCAATCCAACTCTGGCCTGCCACGCCGGGTCACCGGACAAAACTCCCGAACGCCGACTCCTTACCCTCGAGGCTGCGGGTCGCCTACAGATTCCATTCACTACCGGAATCTTGGTCGGGATTGGCGAATCGCGAGAAGATCGGGTGCAGGCACTCGAAGCGATTGCTGAGTCATCTCGGCGCCACGGTCACATTCAAGAAGTCATCGTGCAGAACTTCCTTCCAAAAGAGGGAACCTCAATGCACAAATCTCCGGCCTGCCCGCAGGATGATTATTTAGAAGCACTTGCATTAGCCAGAATCATTTTGCCTGAGGATGTCCACCTCCAGGCGCCACCAAATTTGTCTGAGGACTTTGCAGTGTTACTCGAGACCGGGATTGATGATTGGGGCGGTGTCTCTCCAGTCACAGCCGACCACGTGAACCCTGAGCGGCCTTGGCCTGCTCGTGCCCACCTTGCCGAGGTCTCTGCCGCTGCTGGCTTTAGCTTGGCCCCACGACTGACTATTTACCCTGAGTGGGCGCTTCAGCCAGAACGGTTTGTTGACCCGAGTTTGCGCTTTGCCATTATGGATCGGTCTGATGCAGAAGGCCTTGGCCGAGACGACCCCGGTGCAGTGTTTCCGGAAAAGATGACTGCAAATGAGAGCGCAGGAACAGGTGCTGAAGTCCTGAGCATCACAACGCGAGGCGAGAGCTCAACGGCCTGGTACTCAGGTGCTTCCGTTTC
>JBBDMQ010000111.1:0-1084 GCA_040878245.1 Microthrixaceae bacterium | reverse complement strand
GAACAGATTGTTCTGTGCCGATCTGACTACTGGTGCAACCTGCGCAGGCTGGACAGTCCCAGCGATTCCTGGAACCACTTCTGGCGCCACCCTGCGATTTTCCAACACCTTGTTCCCCGACCTGAATGCTCTCTCACATATTTGTGTTGCCAATACTTTGGTCAACGTCACTCTCTTCGGCTCTTCCCCGCAACGAACTCTCACCTGCTTTGACCAGACTGGGCTTGGAGTGCCGAGCCCATCAGGTTTGCAGGCTGCAATGAGTTTGGTGCCTTCGCAGGTACCAGTGTTCGGCGCAGCCCCTGCCGTTGTTGCCAACGCATATGTAACAGCCGAGGTCGGGACCAAAATGTTTTTCCCCTTCGCAACACCTGTTGATGCTCCGCCTCGGGGTGTCAATACGTGGGCTCTGTGCTTTGACTACGCAACAGGTGCCGCTTGCACCGATTTCCCCACTGCTGGTGTGCGAACGTTCCCGGAAATAAACGGCGGCCGCATTACCGTGTACGGATTTGCTGCTGATAACAACGGCTGTATTTGGGGTCTTGGAGATGCCGGATGGCAAGTGTCATTTAATTCTTCGGGGGCTACTGGGGAATGTACTCGTACATCTGCATCGGTGTCTGTGAAGCCCGAAACGTTTTACTGCGCTAGCCCAGAGGCAGCGGTCACTTGGAAGAGCGCCAGGCTGACTGGAATTGACCTGACCAAAGTGACTTCCTTTAGCGTCTCAGTCTTTGACGAGTCAGGGCTTGCAGTCCCTGGATTTACAAACCTTGAAGGAATCGACGGCCAAGTTGACCTTGCAGCGCTCGCAGTTGGCGGCGGTTACCGATTCGACACCTCGGTGCTTGTCACTGATTCAGCAGTGCTCAACACCGGGACGGCTCAATTTCAAGTTGAGTTCATTGGCCCACCAGCCGAAATTTGCTTGCGAACAAAGTTGCTATCGGTATGTACTCCTCCTCCCACCATCCGCAACGATGTCGTAGTGGTAGTTACCGACGAGGAAGGCTCAGCGACAAGCAGCAGCTTCGGCCAACTCAACGTCCTAGTACCGCCCGCTTGCACTAGTACAACAACC
>JBBDMQ010000110.1:0-5514 GCA_040878245.1 Microthrixaceae bacterium | reverse complement strand
GATACAGATACGGATGCTGCAAATGCTGACGTGCTTGAGGCAGTCGAACTTGCGAGTCGCTTAGAGGCCGAGCGAGACGAGTTTCTCGATCTTGCCCGACGGGTTCAGGCTGATTTCGAAAATTACAAAAGGCGCGTCGACCAGCAACAAGTTGAGCTGCGAGCTCGCGCAGCAGAGCAACTCGTCAGAGAGTTACTCCCCATTCTTGATGCAGGTGAGGCGGCGGCTGCGCAAGGAATGCATGATGCGGAAGCCATTTATTCGCATCTGCTCGGTACCCTCGAAAAGCAAGGTCTGGCAAGGGTTGCTGAGCAAGACGTGCAGTTCGACCCAAATATTCATGAGGCTGTGATTCATGAAGAGGGCGATTCACAGGGCGATGCAGCAGTAGTTACTGAAATACTTCGAACTGGGTACCTGTGGAACGATCGAGTGGTGCGAGCAGCAATGGTCAAAGTATTGGGTTAGGCGTTGGTGAGAGATCATTGGGTGAGGAACTCCTTCGAGTCCTAGGAGCAGAGAGGTCAGGTGAGTCGCGTGCAACGAGAGTGGTTTGATAAGGACTACTACGCGATCCTTGGCGTGGCCCCCAAAGCAACTGCGAAGGAAATCACTTCCTCGTATCGAAAACTCGCCCGGAAATATCATCCAGATGCCAACTTGGGCGATGCTTCGGCTGAAGACCGCTTCAAGGAAATCTCAACTGCCTATGAGGTGATCGGTGACGCCGACAAGCGTGCCGAATATGACGAGGCAAAACGTGTTGGGCCAATGTCTGCGGGTTTTGGCCCGAGTGGTTCGGGACGATCAGGCGGACCGGGCTTTGGCGGACCCGGCGGTGCAGGCTTTGACGGCGGCGATATTTCTGACCTGATTGGCAATCTCTTTAGCAGAGGTGGCCGGGGTCAGCAGCAAGCGCCGCAGCCAACTGGGCCGCGTCGCGGGACTGACATTGAAGCCGATTTACATTTGGCATTTGACGATTCGATTCGGGGTGCCACAACGACTGTCAACATCACTTCGGACGTGCGCTGCCCTGACTGCTCGGGCAGTGGTGCAGCAGCAGGTACCTCACCGAAGGTCTGTCCTGAATGCCACGGTAAAGGCGCGATTGACGACGACCAGGGCTTCTTCTCGTTTAGTCGACCTTGTTCAAGTTGTGGCGGTCGCGGCAGGGTGATCGAAACCCCTTGCCCAAGTTGCGTCGGAACCGGTGCAGTGAGGCGGCCAAGGCAGGTCAAGGTTCGCATCCCGCAAGGTGTGAGAGATGGTCAGAAAATTCGTATCAAGGGTAAGGGGGGCGCTGGTTTAAACGGTGGCCCGGCAGGAGACATGTACGTGCGAGTTCATGTTGAATCGCATCACATCTTTGGCCGCCAAGGCGATCACTTGACTGTGACTTTGCCGATTACCTTTCCCGAGGCTGCGCTTGGTGCAGACATCTCCGTTCCAACTACCGAGGGCGAGCCTGTCACCATTCGAGTTCCTGCAGGAACAGCTAGCGGTCGCAAATTTAGGGTGCGCGGCAGGGGTGTGTCAGGTGCAAAGACGCAGGGCGACTTGCTTGTCACCGTTGAGGTGGTGATCCCGCAAAATTTGACTGCCGAGGAACGAGAAGCCCTAGAGACTTATGCGGCGCTCGCTGTTGAATCGCCTCGAGCTCATTTAGGTGCAACTCATGGCTGAGTTTCAACGCGCCGTCTATGTCATCTCAGTTGCCGCCGAACTTGCCGGAGTTCACCCGCAAACTCTTCGAATTTACGAGAGGAAAGGGCTATTAGACCCTTGTCGTACCCGCGGTGGCAGCCGACGCTATAGCGATGCAGATATTGCAATGCTTCGAAGGATTCAGGACCTCACAGCTGAGGGACTGAATCTGGCTGGGGTAAAACGCGTGCTGCAGCTTGAACGGGAACTTGATGCGTTGCGTCAAACCCTTGAACAAACTCAGTTCGAAGCAGTAGTAGAGGTGGAGTCAGTGCATAAGCACTATCGACGAGACTTGGTTCCCGTGAAACAGGCTGTGGTTCTTTATCAGAGAGATAGACGCAAATGAAACACCGGTATGTTGCCCAACAAATAGGCCGACCGGCCTTGAGATTTGCCGCAGTCTCGGTCGGAATTGTCGCAGTGATCGGCGCAGCCATGGCAGGTTTTGCATCGCCAGTTACTGCTCAGCAACGAAGCGTGGTTGTGGTTGGCGATAGCGTTATTCTGGGGGCGCAAAGCCCTATGGTCGCCGCATTTAGTAACGCTGGTTGGGGCGTAGTTTTTGATGCTGTTGTGAGCAGGTCCACAAGTGCCGGTGCAGCGGCGATCGACTCGCGCCGGATGGAACTGACTGACTCGCTCGTCGTCAACCTTGGTGCGAACGATGCGGGCAACACTGCTGCATATCGCCAAAAAGTGGGGCAGATTCTGTCATCTACTGCAGGCGTGCCGCATGTGTATTGGCTGACAATCCGAGAGGTACGTGACTATTACCCTGCTGCTAATCAAGCAGTGCGAGAAGTCGCTGCTGCTTTTCCAAATGTGACTGTTCTGGATTGGAACGCTGCTACTGCTGGGTCAAGTGGACTCACAGCTAGCGATGGCCTGCACCTGACAGCCGCAGGGGCGCTAGCGATGACAGATCTAGTTGCTGGCGCAGTGGTGAATTCTGGTGGCCCGCAGGCCGCCCCCGCCGCAGCGCCACCGCCTGAACCGCAAACAGCGCCACCCGAGCCAGCGGCAGTTGTTCCTTTGCCGACCGAAACAATTCCGCCGAGCAGTTTGGCAGTCACGTCACTGCCACCCACGACTCTGCCACCCGCGTCCGGAGCAGCCCCTGCCGCAAACAATGCTCAGAGCAGAAGCACAGACCTGCCGCAATCAGCTGACTCGAGTAAGCAGAACGCTAGTAAGCAGAACAGCGGTAAGCAGAACAGCGGCAAGCAGATGGAGCAGGCAATGGAGTCGGGCGGGTCTGATATTGGGAGCGTGCTCAGATGGACAATAGGCGGCGGCTTTGCTGCAGTGGTCCTGCTGTTGGCGCTCTCTGGCGCAGTTCTCGGAGGCTGGGCACTGATCGGAGCGGGAGAGAAGATCCCTGAATAACGCAACTCAAACGAGAGGACAGCTATGGGACTAGATCCAAACACCTGGACCTTGAAGACCACAGAGGCAGTGCAATCAGCAATTGAGTCTGCGAAGGCGCGAAACAATCCAGAGGTAACCCCGGATCATTTATTAGCAGCTCTGCTTCGCCAAGAAGATGGCGTGGTGTTGCCAGTAATCAGAAAACTCGGGTTGGCACCTCTGGCGCTCAGAGATCAGGTAGACGAAGCTCTTGATGAGCTTCCCACTTCATATGGATCTGACTCTCGGCCTGGGAAGGCCTTCACCAAGCTCATCGACCTAGCAGATGTAGAGAGAAAAGAACTCACTGATGAGTACCTCTCAACAGAGCATCTCTTGCTTGGTTTTGTTTCGGCCGATAGTGCTCAGTCAATCGGGAAGAGGCGCCTAGGCGAGTTGACAAGGGAACAAGTCCTGACAGCTCTGCTCGAGGTTCGCGGTACCAAGCGCGTCACCTCAAAAAACCCAGAAGACACCCTGCAGGCACTCGAAAAGTATGGTCAAGATCTGACCGAAGCAGCACGCTCAGGCAAGCTCGACCCGGTGATCGGTAGAGACGAAGAGATCCGCCGGGTGATCCAAGTGCTGTCGCGCCGCCGAAAGAACAATCCCGTTTTGATTGGCGAGCCGGGAGTTGGAAAGACTGCAGTAGTAGAGGGTTTAGCCCAGCGCATTGTTGAGGGCGATGTGCCCGATTCACTGAGGGATAAGCGAGTGATTGCCCTAGACATGAGCGCTCTTGTTGCAGGAGCCAAGTTCCGTGGCGACTTTGAGGAACGGCTGCAAGCAGTGCTGGCAGAGATCAAAGATTCTGATGGCCAAGTCATTACCTTTATTGATGAGATGCATACGGTGGTTGGCGCTGGAGCCACAGGCGAGGGCGCCATGGATGCTGGCAACATGCTCAAGCCGATGCTTGCTCGGGGTGAGTTACGTATGGTGGGCGCAACCACGCTCACTGAGTTCAAAAAGTACATAGAAAAAGACCCAGCACTTGAACGTCGCTTTCAACAGGTCTTTGTGGGAGAGCCCTCGGTGGAGTCCACCATTGCAATCCTTCGAGGGTTGCAAGAGCGTTATGAGATTCACCACGGAGTTCGCATCCAAGACCCTGCTCTTGTTGCTGCGGCGGTGCTCTCTGACCGTTATCTGTCCGGAAGGTTTTTGCCTGATAAGGCCATTGATCTTGTCGACGAGGCAGCATCGAGTTTGCGGATCGAAAATGAATCGATGCCTACAGAGATTGACATCGTGGAGCGCAAGTTGCGTGGCCTTGAAATTGAGAAGATGTCGTTAGCGAAAGAGAACGATGCCAACTCTTTGGAACGTCTCAATGTGCTCGATGCAGAGATTGCCAACCTGACAGAGCAACACGACTCCATGAACGCTCACTGGCAGGCCGAGAAAGAGTCACTTACCCAAATTCAGGAACTCAAAGAGCGACTAGAGAATCTTCGCTCAGAAGCAGAGCGAGCAGAGCGTGACGGGGACTTCACACGTGCCTCTGAGATTACCTACGGGCACCTTCCTATTCTTGAACGTGAGGTTGTTGCCGCCACAGTTGCCATGGCCGAACTTCAATCCGAGACGAAGATGCTTAAAGAAGAGGTTGATGCTGACGACATAGCTGCGGTGGTATCGAAATGGACCGGGGTTCCGGTGGCTCGCCTGATGGAGGGTGAGATGTCGAAGCTGTTGCATCTTGAAGAGGTCTTGCATCAGCGAGTGATTGGGCAAGACGAGCCTGTCGCTGCTGTCGCCAATGCAATTCGCCGCAGTAGAGCCGGCTTGAGTGATCCCCACCGACCGATAGGAAGTTTTCTGTTTTTGGGGCCAACCGGAGTGGGGAAGACTGAGCTTGCTCGCAGTCTGGCTGACTACTTGTTTGATGACGAGCGTGCGATGGTTCGCATCGATATGAGTGAGTACATGGAGAAGCATGCCGTGAGTCGCCTAGTGGGCGCACCACCCGGATATGTGGGTTACGACGAGGGCGGTCAGCTGACAGAGGCCGTGCGCCGTCGTCCGTATGCAGTGGTGCTGCTTGACGAAGTAGAAAAAGCGCACCCTGATGTATTTAATATTTTGCTGCAACTTCTTGACGATGGCCGACTCACCGACGGGCAAGGACGTACCGTGAGCTTTGCCAATACCGTGCTGATCATGACCTCGAATCTGCCTGGCGATCCTGCCGATTTCTTTAGGCCGGAGTTCATTAACCGTGTCGACGAAATTGTTCGCTTCCGTACCCTGGAAGAGTCGGACCTTGAACCCATCGTTGAGATTCAGTTGGCGCAACTTCGACGTCGACTCGAGGAGCGTCGAATCACTTTGGCGGTAACAGATGCAGCTACAGCCAAACTGGCCCATGACGGATATGACTCTGCTTATGGAGCT
>JBBDMQ010000109.1:0-29590 GCA_040878245.1 Microthrixaceae bacterium | reverse complement strand
CCGTTCAGTCTGGGAAGACTGTGCCCGTCTCAACCCGTAGTTTCTCTGCAGCTTCTGGGAATACATTGCTCAGCAGAAACGGGTCAGTGATCATTGAGTAATCCGGTGCAAGTTCTTTGGTGTACCGCTCAATATAGAGCAGTTGTTTGCCAACCAACATCAGTTCCTGAGGTGGTGTTCCTCCGAATTCCTTCATGAGACCAACGCTTGAAGTAATGAGATCTCCCAAACTTACCGAGGCCAATCCGGCATCCAACAGCGGACTAAGAACGTTACCGATGCTCTCACCGATCTCCTCTTCCGTGCCCATATCAGGCGGAAACACTCCCACTCGTAGGTATGCCTGCGCCACACGAACAAAGTCTCTATCAAAGACACAGGTGAAGTAGAGGTCGCGCACTACTTGCCGCCACTGCTCATCGAGTTCACCCATTATTCCAAAGTCAAGAAAACACGCGCGACCGTCTTGAAGAAGCCAGATGTTGCCCGCATGCATATCGCCGTGGAAAGGCCCGTGCATAAGCATTGCTTCGACCCATACTTTTGCCCCCCGCCGAAGCAGTAGCTCTCCGTCTACTCCTCGGATTGCGATCTCTTCAAATTGATCCATGGGAATGCCGTGCACTCGTTCCATACATATGGTTCGTGGGCCGCAATAGTCCCAAAACACTTCAGGCGCAGTAATCCAAGAGTTATCCCCAAAGGCCCAGATCTTGTCTCTGAATCGTTGCTGATTCCATGCCTCGAGGACTGGGTTGAGCTCCTTGGCTGTCAAGGCTGATAAGTCGGCAACCATGCCTAACAAGTTTGCGCTCTGCCCCCAAGTGGTGCGCTGTCCAATCTGCGCAATGCTGTGCAGCACCCGCAGATCGGTGGTCATCTGCTGTCGGAGATTCGGTCGTTGAACCTTGACCACAGCCTCTCGTCCATCGAGGAGAGTACAGGCGTGAACCTGCCCAATAGACGCAGCTGAGAGCGGCTGATCCTCAAAGGATGCAAAGAGTTCATGGATCGGCCGGCCGAGGTCCTCGGCGACAGTGAGGCGAACAATCTCGGCACTAAATGCAGGTACCTCATCAAGACAGCGTCGCGCCGGTTTAGTCAGCCAAGCCGGAAAGATACCGGGTGATGAGGCAATGATTTGCCCGAGTTTGACAAAGGTTGGGCCAAGGCGCATAAAAGCATCGATCAGGCCGTCTGCAGCAGCTTCACTGAAGCTCGTAGATGGAGTGGTGAAGCGTCGTGGCAGCGCACGCAGCACGAAGAAAGTGCACAGCAGACCAACCCTGATGACCCGCCGCAGTTCGGATATTCCGAACTTGTTGAGCTCCGGACTAATAGTCCTAAGGCTCAGCGGATTTGGCCCGTCAATAAACGGACCACCTGTGAAAGCCTTCACAAGTCAGGGAGTCCTAACCCCAAGGTCTGCGAGACCATTCCACCGTCAATTTCAAGGAGCTTGCCCGTCATATAGTCACCGGCTGCCGAACAGAGATACAGCACACCAGCCGATATATCCTCGGGCTGACCGAGGCGTTTCAGCGGAGTTGCTTCTTCCATAAGTCGACGGATGTTATCATCGGTCAGAACCGTCTCTAGGGCCGAAGTTTGAACCGAACCTACTGCAATACCGTTGACTCGAATCCTGGGGGACAAGTCGGCAGCAAGTTCCTTGGTGAGGTGTGTAAGCGCCGCTTTGGCAGTGCCGTAGGCAGAGAATCCGCGGTCTGGCATTCGGCCCGCGACCGAGGAAATATTGACTACTGCTCCGCCGCCGCGAGCCAACATCGCAGGAACCGATTGCTTGGTCATCTCGAATGCTGTGGTGACATTGAAAGTGAAGGCCCGCTCAAATGACCTGATTGAGGTATCAAGTAATGCCCGTGGCATCGAGCCACCAGCATTGTTGACCAGCAGGTCTAACCCCCCGAGTTGTTCCACTGCGCAAGCAACAAGCTCTCCAAGACGATCAAGTTGCATCATGTCGAACACCACAGGTTCGGCACGCCGACCAAGTGAGCGGATCTCCTCTGCTACTTCTTCGACTTGATCGGCGGTACGAGCAGCTACCACCACGTCGGCTCCAGCTTCAGCTAACGCAAGTGCAGAGGCTCGGCCAATGCCTCGGCCAGCGCCAGTAACAATTGCAACTTTTCCGTCGACTCTGAACCGATCGAGAATGCTCATACTGATGTAGCTCCTAATGAGTGAGTTTGGTGCTTCATGATGGAGCACCAAGCAAAGTAAGCGAGTAGGTCACCGTGGCATGAGCCACCGGCTTCTGTAGGTCCTCGAGTTGGCCCGAGTCGGAAAACAGCGATACTTCAATCACGGCCAAATTTTTACCAATCTTGATCGGGCGAGCCTCAGTGACTAGGTCAACAAGTCGTGGCCTACGCAAAAAATTTATGTTGAGGTTGCTCGTGACTGCGAGGGCCGCTGGGCCAATTCGAGACAGCAGTGCCATGTATGCAACCCCATCCGCCATAGCCATCAGAGTGGGACCAGAAATCGTGCCACCGGGCCGTAATTGCCCTGTATTGGTTGGTTGGCGAACACGCACCCCGTCTAGATCAACTCGTTCAATGCTCCAGTTCAGAGGCTGGCCGAATGCCTGAGCCATGAATTCATTTAAGGCAGGAGCATCCATCAGTATTTTTGGGTCTGGAGTCGTGGTCACGGTGAGGAACTCTCAGCAGATGCAGATTTGATCATTGATTCTGGTCTGTTTGGCGAGTTGAGGTGACGCACTACTTTGGCTGGCGACCCAACAGCTACGCAGTAAGAGGGAAGATCGCTGCAGACTACTGAGTTGGCGCCTACTGCAACATGCTCGCCAATTGTCACCCCAGGCAGAACGACTACTCCGGTTCCCAACCAAGATCCCGCACCAATGCTGACCGCCTCAGCAGGCTCCATCAGAAGGCCAATAGGAGAATCAGGATTACTTGAATCGTGGCTGGCGTCTGTGATGTAAACACCTGGACCAAACCAGACATCATCACCAATGACAACGCTTTTATGGACAACGATTGAAAGCCCACGTGCGCCCCAAACACGAGACCCAATCTGTAACAACGGCTCCGAACTCACCACTGCTGTTTCGGGGTCTCCCTCTGGCCACACGGCCAAGGTGGCACCAGCTGCGATCAGGGTGTCGTTACCAATAGAAATATGTTGCGGGCCGAGTAAAATGGAGAATGGCTGTTCAATCAGACTCCCGCTCCCGAACGCAGCAAAGCCAAATCTTGTCTGGTCCTGAGATCCGACATAGGCCCAGCGCAAGGTTGAGCGAGAGAACTCAACCACAGATGTTGCGGCACTATGAAGTAGCGGGTGAAGGAACTGCACTCTGAGCGAGTTAAGCCCCGCATGGTTTGCTATCGCTCGAGGGATCTTGGGGAACTGCACGCGCTGACGGTACTCGCACTAAGAGCCATCATGCCTGTCCACCTAGTTCTTTGCCGTTCGCAGCACTACACATTCCAGAGGATTAATTGAGGAACCATGAGTACTGTTCGGAGCCTATGACTCGTTCTAGCTCTGACTTTTTGCCTATGAGTGCAGCTGACCTCACCCCAGAGTGGCTTACTCATGCACTGGCGCCGCTTACCGGTGGGTCGCAGGTAACTGCCGTGACCGCTCAAGCTATTGGCACGGGTCAAGTTGCCGAAACGCAGAGGCTCACTCTGAGTTGGGCCACTCCAAGTTGGGCTCAGGAGCAGCAGCAGCAGCCTTTGGTGGTAATTGCCAAGGTTCCAACTACAGATCCGGTCAGTCTGAGTGCGGCAAAAACTATGCGCAACTATTTGCTCGAAGTGATGTTTTATTCCGAGTTAGCTGCCACCGTTGATGTGAACAGTCCACAGTGCTTCTTTGCCGGCCACGATGCCGAGTCTGACGGGTTTGCTCTCTTGCTCGCAGATTTGGCTCCTGCGGAACAAGGAGATCAACTCGTTGGATGTAGCGCAGATCAGGCTTCCGCAGCTGTAAACGAACTTGTCGGGCTTCATGCCCCGCGCTGGAACGATCCCTCTCTCGAGTCATTCGATCTTGCGTGGCTCAACCGTGGTGGAGCTGAAGGGGCAACATTTGCTCAGCTAGTAGCTCCGCTCTTTCCTGCTTTTCTTGAACGATACGCAGACCGGCTATCACCCGAACTGTCACAGACAGTGAGTTATCTGGGTAACAACCTGACCCCTTATTTAGCAAATCGTGCTGGACCAAGAACATTGACCCATAACGACTTCCGGCTCGACAATTTATTGTTCGGCGCTGAGCGCGTTGCCGTAGTGGATTTTCAGACGGTGAGCTATGGGTACCCGCTAGCCGACCTTGCCTATTTCATTGGCGGAAGCCTGCTCCAAGAAGATCGCGCCGAGGCCGAGGAGGCGCTTGTTCGGCAGTATTTGGCAGGTCTCGGAGAGCATGGAGTTCAACTCTCTTGGCACGACTGTTGGGAATGGTATCGACGCTATGCCTTTGAGGGGCTATTGATGGCAGTCATGGCATCAATGGGAGTAGAGCGCACTCAACGCGGAGATGACATGTTTATGGTGATGGCCGAACGCAGTGGCCGACATGCTTTGGACCTTGAATCTGCGCTACTTATCTAACCGAGTCCGCTGATTTAACTGAGTCTGCTGATTTAACTCTCGCTGGCCTCGCCCGACTCGGCGAGCTTTTTGGATTCCTGGGAAGCCCAAGTGAATACTCCTTGAGACATCAGTGAAAGCTCAATCCGGGCACGAGCACCAAACACTTGAGCGCGAACAGCGTGCACGCCTTGATCAGTTGGCGAAGCCTGAGCTGCGAGTTCTGCAAGGTGGCCAGCTAGGCGGTGCTCGCCTGCAGCGCTGAGCTCAGTTGCACGTTCAGCAAGCACCGATGCTCCGCCAACAAGTCTGGCAAGTTCCTGAGCAAGGTCTGCCTCTGGAGCGGGCTTAAGCATTGCCGGGTTGCCGTTATACCAACCGCCGTACAAACGCCACAGGTTGTGAACTACAAATTCGGGGTCGTCATAGATTGGCTGCAACCAAGGTCGGTCGGTGAGATGCGCAGGTGGGGTCACAGTGTGGATGAGTTCATCTAGCCGCGCTCCAGCATTCATCAGTTCAAGAGTCTGGGTGCAGAGCGACTCAAGAAACTCCGCAGTCTCGGTGAGTACCATCCTGATCTGCTCAGTTCCTGCAATTGGCAGACCATGACCAGGAAGCAGTAGCGCAGGCTCTAAGTCAGCCATCTTTCGCAGAGCCTGTGCCCATTCCACTGGGTACCGCTGCACTTTTTGCGGGTTGCCGCAGTTAGGCGCAACCCAGATAAACAGATCGCCGGTACACAGAACTCGGCGCTCGGGCGACCAAACCCAGGTTGCATCATCGGTCTCGCCCTTGTCATGGAATAGCTCCAAGTGCTCATCGCCGAAAGGCAGACTGAACTGCCGAACATAAGTCTGATCGGGGTAACGAAAATCACTCGGAAATAGAGGCGCTCCAAGCTGAAACTGCCGCTGGTTGATAATGCCGTTATATCCGCCAGTCAGGCGGTAACGGTCAAATCGATGTGGAAGATTCTCATGCGCTATGACATGAGCTGCTCCGGCACCCTCCTCGGCTTCAAACTCTCCAACCCCGCCAACATGATCAACGTGACCATGGGTAAACACCACATTTTTGAGGGGTGCGTTACTCCACTGTCGCACTGCGGTGTGAACAGCTTGAGCATGAAATGGTGAGGCAGCATCTACCAGCGCTAGCTCGCCATCGGCAGCATTGGCGTTTGAACCCCTGGTACGAAAAGCCACAACGTTTGCGAAGCTTTCAATAAATCCGATGCCGTCTTCAACCTCGGTCAGCTCGGTGTTTCCAAGTATCGATACTGGAGGACGGTCTTTGATCGAGAGCTCGCCGCTCAAGAGTCGACTAGAGAGACTCAACAGGTCTTCGGCCATGGCCTGACTCTAGAGCGCTACGGGCCGTTCAAGTAGTTAGAGCGCTGCGGGCTGCTCGAGAAGTCCGCCTAGGTGAGATCGTAAATCCCCGACGGTTCGAGACCGAACTTGAGCTCGCGTCACAAATCGGTGGGCAGTGTGCTCCAAAGTAAACCCAATCCCACCGTGGTTTTGAACATTAATTTGTGAGTTTTCAATTGCAGCTCGGGTTGCAACTACACGAGCCGCATGCGCATGAAACGCTGCATCCGGTAATCCGTCGAGTACTGCAATCGCTGCATAACGAACGAGCGAGTTGGCGGCGTCAGCGAGCACAGCCATATCAGCGCAACGGTGTTTTACTGCTTGAAACGAGCCGACCGGTGTTCCGAACTGCACGCGGTCTTTTGCATATTGCGTGGACTGCTCAGCAGTTGCGGTAGCGATGCCAGCGAGTTCTGCAGCAATAAGCACTGTGGCTCGCAACTGCACAGCGCTGGCATCATCTTGAAAGCAGATTGCCGGAATCTGAGAAACTGTTCCGATCGCGGTGGGTACTAGCCGGTCAAGAGAGGCCATTGGCTCTGCAACTAGGTCAGTTGCAGCAACTATCGAAGCACTCGTTCCTACAAGTACAAGCACTAAGTCTGCACCTCCGAAGTCAGTAACTCTGAAGGTTCCCGAAACGTTGGCGCCTGCAACAGCGTCGCTGTCTCCGTGTGGTTCGGCGAGCGCTACAAGCTGTTCCCCTGCCAAAATCTGCGCCGAAAGTTCTGACTCTCCGAGCAAGGCCGCAACTCGACCTGCAAGCACGGTTGCCAGAAACGGCCCTGGTGCAGCATGCGAACCAATCTCGGCAAAAAGCAGCGCCTCTTCAGCCAAGGTGTAACCCACCCCGCCAAGTGCCTCGGGTAGGCCTAAGCCGAACCAACCAAGTTCTGCGCACTGCTTCCAGAGCGAGGAGTCCACTACAGATGAAGCCCCATCAAGCTGAGCGAGCGCATGAAGGTCAAAGTTGCGCTCTAGCTGGCTGCGCACTGTGGTGATGATCTCATCTTGTTCTTCTGTTGGTAACAGATCCATTGGTACTCCTTAAGCCCGCGGCAGACCGAGCACGCGCTCGCCCACGATGTTGCGTTGAATATCGCTGGTTCCGCCACCGATGGTGTAAGCGAAAGACTGCAAGTAAGGCCCCGTCCAAACACCCTCCCCATCAACCTCGGTCAGACGCAGCGCATCTGCCCCGATGATGTCGAGAGCGAGTTGGTACACCCGCTGATGAAGTTCCCCATGAAAGAGTCGAACAATTGATCCTTCTGGTCCGGGGGTCTCTGAGCGTGCATTCCGTGAGATTCCGGTAATCGTCATAGCCCGAAGTGCTGCAACCTCTGCCCTTGCTAGTGAGAGCCTTCTTGCAAGTTCCTCGTCCTTGATTGCCGGCCGTTTGCCATCTGGGCCGAGTCTGACTCGGGCCTCCTCAATCAGGCGCTCAACAGTTGCTGCAAGCTCAACTTGATCGGCCATAAATGCTGTGCCGCGCTCAAAGCCCAAGGTAGACATTGCTGTTCGCCACCCATTGTTGAGCCCACCGACGATATTGCTCATCGGGATTCGTACTTCGTCATAGAACACCTCACAAAAATCTGTGACATGACTCATGGTGCGAATCTCTCGAATCTCGATTCCAGGCGATTTCATATCGCAGACAACCCAGGTGATGCCTTTATGTTTGGGTGCTGTTGGATCAGTCCGGACCAAGAGTTCCTGAACGTCTGCGACATGCGCATAACTCGTCCAGGTTTTTTGGCCTGTCACCACTAAACAGTCACCGTCGATCTCTGCCTTGGTACTCAAGCTTGCTAGGTCAGAACCCGACCCTGGCTCTGAAAACCCTTGGCACCAAACTGCCTCGCCTCGCAAAATCTGCGGAAGGTAAGTGGAGCGCTGCTCCTCGTTACCGTTCACGATGATGGTGGGTCCACCGTGAAGATTGCCCACAAATGTGCATGAGTTATTTAAGGTGAACGGGGGATTTGCTTTGGCAAACTCCTCGTACCAGATCATCTGTTGAATGTCGGTTAACCCGCGTCCGCCGTATTCGGTGGGCCAGTTAATGCCTGCCCATCCGCCATCAAACAAGGTCCGTTGCCAGGACAAGTCGAACGCCCGCATCTCATCGCCTTCAGGGGGCCGGGCTTCGGTGGGTAGGTTGGTGTGTAACCAGGTGCTGGCTTCCTCACGGAAGGACAACTCCTCGGCGGTCAGGTCGAGGTTCATGGAAAGCAAACTAGTCCGGGTTCTGACGACCCGTCAGATCACCCAGTCAGCTCAGTTGCCCACCGTTGTGATCTCGCAGGTGACTTGTTGAACCGAATCGCCAGCTTGGCCTTCGCCTTCCCAATTGCCATTCCCGGTACTTCTCAGGTCTGTCACCTGTGAGGAAGCCACTAAATCTTTAGACCCAACCTCGAGAAACCGCACTACCAGATTTGTTGAATCTGATGCGCCGGTATACGAACCCTCGGCCCGAAGAGAACCGTCAGATTTGATCTCGCAAATCCTCACGGTAAGGGCAAGATCTTCTCCAGAGTTGAGCACCACTGCTGCTCCTGCAAATGCTGCACCGGCGATTAACGCCAAGATCACAACGAGACCGATGATGAGCCCGGCCTTAGATTTCTTTGGCTCAGATACTGCTGACTCCGCTTCCGCAGACTGCGAGGGCGGCACAGTGGCAGAACCCAGCGTGGCTTCGCCCCAAGTATCGGGCGGAGAAGATGGCGGGCCAGTGGGCGGGCCACTGGGCGGGCTAGTGGGTGTGGTGGCCTGTGCAGCACCTGCTGGGCCGCCTAGCTCGGGATGATAGGTCGGTGGCATTTGAGGTGGTGTTGGTGCCGGTAGTGGCGGTGTGAATTGCCCTGTTGGATCATCGCTCATCGGGTCATCCTCGGTTGGGGTCTGCTGCGGGGGCTGAGATGATTTTTTACAGTTCTACTCTAATGAGCAGATCTCTGAATTCCGCTCTGTGGATGTTCATAGAAAGTTCATGAATTTCTCGGTGGTTGGTGCCACGCATCTGGCAGTTCTGCGCGGTACCGTCGGCTGATCGAAACTCGTACCTATGTCCTTGACACCTCCGTGCTGCTGGCGGACCCTGCTGCATTGGAAAAGTTTGAAGAGCACGAAGTGGTTGTACCGCTCGTGGTTCTCATGGAGTTGGAGGCCAAGCGCCTTCATCCCGAGCTGGGTTGGTCTGCCCGGGAAGCGCTGAGGTACCTCGAACGATTACGCATCGAACACGGAACCCTGACCGAACCGATTCCAGTCAATGATGCTGGCGGCACAGTTCGGGTTGAACTGAACCATATTGATGGATCGAGCTTGCCGGCAGCTTTTTCGAGCTCCGAAAATGATCATCGCATCCTGGCGGTTGCTCGGAATCTGGCCGATAAAGGTCTGCTTGTCACGCTGGTCAGTAAGGACCTTCCGCTGAGGCTGAAGGCCTCGGTTGCTGGCCTTGGTTCCGAGGAATACCGCAACGAACTTTCTGCAGGAAGTGAAGGCTGGTCGGGGCTCGTCGAGGTATCGACCGACAGCACAGTGATTGACCGTTTGTATCAAGATCGCAGCTTGGTTCTGCCTGAGTTTGCCGATCTTCCCATCAACGCCGGGCTTGTACTGCGCTCTTCGAGTAGTTCAGCGCTTGCGCGATTGCGAAGTGATGGTCGAGCCCACTTATTAGAAGGTGAAAAGCAGTTGTTTGACGTTCGGGGAAGGTCTGCAGAGCAGCGTATTGCGCTGGACCTATTGAGTGATGACTCCGTGGGAATTGTGTCGCTAGGTGGACCCGCAGGAACTGGTAAGTCGGTGTTAGCGCTCGCTGCTGGCCTTGAGGCCGTGCTTGAACGCCGAACTCAGAAGAAGGTGATTGTGTTCAGGCCCCTCTACGCAGTCGGTGGACAAGACCTTGGGTTTCTTCCCGGTGATGCGGACGAAAAAATGGGTCCGTGGGCGGCTGCGGTGAACGATGCGCTTGAGTCCATTGCAGGTCCTGAAGTCATTGAGGAAGTTGTTTCTCGCAAACTTCTCGAAGTGTTGCCGCTCACACACATTCGTGGCCGCACATTGACCGACACTTTCGTCATTGTTGACGAGGCCCAGAACCTAGAGAAGATGGTATTGCTCACAGCACTGACTCGCCTTGGCGCAGGCAGTCGTGTGGTGCTGACCCACGACGTTGCGCAAAGAGACAACCTGCACGTTGGTAGATACGATGGCGTGGCCTCGGTGGTATCAACATTGCGAGGCAACGCCTTATTCGGGCACGTCTCCCTCACTCGGTCAGAACGCAGCCCGGTGGCAGCATTAGTGACTGAGTTGCTCGGAGCTAGCTGATTTCTTTAGGTGATGCCGAAGGCCACGAGCGCCAAGATCAAGGCAAGCACACCAACAAAGTCAACCGAGGCCGTAACCACCGGGATGCCATAGGTATCGGGGTCGACATTGATTCGCCAAGCGGCAATCGTTCCGTAGTAGGCCAGCGCAATCACGAACAGCACGGCAACAAGCCCACCAGCTAAAGAGGCTGCCACCATCCAACCAAGCCCTGGGCTTGCTTGGCCCAAGATTCCGCCAATGGCATAAGCGCCGACTCCGTTATACACGAACACCGGAAACCCGATGAGCAGCACAAGTAGTGCATCGCGGCGAGCTTCAAGACCCGGTCGCATCACAGGCTCTACCAATCCAAGATGCAGGTTTGTGGCCATGCGGCTAGCCAGAATTCCGCCTAGTGCTCCGGCGGAACTTACAAAAGCGGGCAGCAGCACTAATAGCGCCGGATACCCAATAAACAACTCCATCTGGCTCGCTACTGCAATGCCAGCCAAGGTGGAGAGAACCAGAGCAAGGCTGAGCACGGGAAGCGATTCGCGAATGATCTGACGAAATGAGGCCAAGCGAGTTCTCAGGCTAGCCAGAACCACAATCAAGGTGAGCACAATCATGAGCCAGCCAACAGCTGTGGTGAAACTGCCGTGGCCCAAAACCTTGGTGGCCAAAAACAGCGCTGGAACAGTCACGACATCTCCCAGGGTGGAGACTGTTGGGGCAACGAGGTTGTCTAGATCCCACTCCCTTCGTACTGCACCGATTGAAAGCAATACCGTTGCTGCAAGCACAATCACGCTTGCGATCACTCCGCCAAGAATAGAGATAAGCGCTAGGTCAATAACACTGATTGTGTTCTGAATACCAAAGGCTATCGAAATGACTTTTGCTAGACCTGCGAGCAACAGCGACAACATAAAGGTAAGCGCCAAAGAGGCCAAAACATTTTGAACGAGCACTGACTCACGCTTTGTTGAAACGCGAAAGGTGCCTGTGTGAATGGCAGTGGAAATTCGGTTTCCGACTGCACCGAAAATATTGCCGCGCAATCCGATTGCTGCGGGAATCATGACGAGTAGGCCAGGCAGCATTTCTAATGTCCCGGTGATTGACCCAAGTACTGCTCCTGCTGCGAAGCTTGTGGTCGAGTTAACTCCGAGAGCAACCAAACTCTGGCGCGTCGCATCCCCTGTCGGCCCAAGGAGATCTACCAACCGACGGCGAAGCTCCAGGGGACGCGGACTCAGAATGCGGAACCGACTGGCCATGGCTGTTCGAGAGAGTGTCGGGGCAACTTATGAAGAAGCCGGGCGAAGTCCTACCCTACCGTTATTGCGGTCTAGGCCGGTGATTGAACCGCTGGCCGAGCCGGGTCTGCTCGATGGATTGTTCCAAATCCTGTTGCTCGAGTGTTGGCAAGCCGGGGGTCCGTGTGTTCCAGTTTTAGGCTGAGAAGCCGCTGGGCATAGCCCAAAACTTGGCCCGCTCGAGTTGGGTCCTCTGCCTTGTTGAAGAGTTCTTCTGGGTCGGTTGTGAGGTCATAAAAAAGTGGTGGGAGACCTCCGGCAAAATGAACGTACTTGCCTTGGTGATCACGAATAACCGAAATGGCGCATTGATCTTGGCGAATGCCAAAGATTGATTCGATGATGGTGCTAGTGGGTTCGCGAAAGTCGAACTCAAAGTGCACCGCAGTTCGCCAGTTTTCTGGCCCCTCACTCGGTAACAAGGCTTGTTCAAGGAACGGAACCACGCTGGCACCATCGCAAAAATCCATCGGTGGCAAGCCGATGAGTTCAAGAAGTGTCGGAAAGATATCCACGTTCTCAGTAAATGCCTCAACGAGTCGTCCCGGTGAATTGATCCGTCCGGGCGCACGAATGATGAGTGGGATTCGATAGCTCTGATCAAAGAAGCCCAGCTTCTCGAGAAACCAGTGGTCGCCGAGTTGTTCGCCATGGTCGGAAGTAAGAATCACAATGGTATTTTCACTGAGGCCAAGTTGATCAAGGCCATCAAGTAGCAGGCCGACCTGATGGTCTACTTCGGCGATCATGCTGAAATAGGTGGCTTGCAATTGCCGTTGGTCAAGGTCATCTGCTGGCGAGGGAACAATACTGAGCGCAGCCGCAAGGAAGGGGTGCTGCTCGGCCTCGGTCTGCATGCTTATATGACGCACCGCCTCGGGCATATCGGCAGGGTCAAACATGTTGTTATACGGGCTGGGAACGATATATGGAGGGTGCGGTCGCAGATACGACAGGTGGGCGCACCAGGCGCTGCCTTCCCGCTCCGGAGAAGCCAGCCATTGAAGCGCGGACTCAGTGAGGAACGCCGACTCAGTCTGTTGGGCTGAGTAGGTGGCGGGCTGCCAGGTGGCACCTCGACCCTTGGGAATCTCTACCTCGGCTGGTTCATAGATCTTTCGATTTTCATCGGGTACCGGAAACCCTTGCTGCTCGAGCCAGTCAATCCACGGGTCAATGTTGTCGTCGAGTAACACCCCGACAGCAAAGCCATCCATGGGCTCTTCGTAACTAGAGCGTCTGGGGTCATCAGCGCTCAGAGTGGCTGGGTCAAGAGCGGTGTCGGTATAGCCAAAAAGGGTGGGGTCGTAGCCTGCTGCGCGCAATTCCCGAGAAAGCATGGGCAGGTTGTCTGCCACGGGTGCACCGTTGTTCGTTACTCGATGGTTCATCTGCCAGAGGCCCGTCAGGAGAGATGCACGACCAGGGGAGCATGGGGCGCAGTTGCTGTAGTGATTGACGAAGCGAACTCCCTGTTGTGCAAGACGATCAAGGTTGGGGGTTTTCACCACTGGATGGCCTGCGCTAGAGAGGCAGTCCGCCCGAAACTGATCCAGAGTGATCAGCAAAATATTTGGCAGGTGACTAGCGGCAGTGCTGGGGCTGTCGGGTTCATTCACCTCAACAGTCTGTCCGAAAGCTAACCCTGTCCTCAATAGGAACCTCATTCTTAGACTCCACTAACTTGGGCTGTATGCCTATGCCTTCTGGAATCGGAATCATTGACACCATGATGGACTTGCCATTCGATGATGTTCGATCGATCTATGAGTTCTTAGCTCCGAACTTGAAAGACATCGCCTCGAAAGAAGAGTTTGAGTTTCCCGCCCAATACATGTTTAAAAAGGTGCCTGGTGCCATGGAAGCTGGCGAGGACCCCGTAGCGCACACGTTGGCGTTGATGGATCATCATGGCATTGAGATGGCGATGATTGGTGCTGGCGGCAAAAACCAACTGCGGGCACTCACCGAACATCCGGACCGATTCTTGCCTTCTATTGGCGTAGACCCCAACGAGGGAATGAAGGCAGTTGAGCAAATCGTTCAGGCCTACGAAACCACTGGGCTACGAGCACTCGCTGGGTTCCCTGCGGGGTACAACCCACAAGTGCCGATAAACGACAAGCGCTGGTATCCGATCTATGCGAAATGCTGCGAGCTCAAGATTCCTGTATTTATGTGCACTGGGGTTCCCGGGCCCAGAGTACCGATGGCATGTCAGAAGACCGAACTGCTTGATGAGGTCTGCTGGTTCTTCCCCGAACTGACCATCGTGATGCGCCATGGGGCAGAGCCTTGGGAAGAGCTAGCGGTAAAGCTGATGATTAAGTGGCCGAATTTGTATTACTCCACCTCTGCTTTTGCTCCGAAGTATTACCCCAAAGCAATCATTGATTACGCCAATACCCGAGGTAGTGACAAGGTGATGTACGGCGGGTATTTTCCAATGGGACTCACGCTGGACCGCATCTTCACTGAGATGGTAGATGTGCCGCTGAAAGATGAGGTCTGGCCCAAGTTTCTTCGTGAAAACGCACGTCGTGTGCTCGGCCTGAGTTCGCCGAGTCAGTAGAACTGTCGGTCAGTCCTGTCGGTCAGTTGTGTCTGTCAGTCCTGCAGGTCTGCTGCGAGTTCGGCCACGGTGGTATCTGTCAATACGGTGACCTCTATGTACTCGGGATGATCTGACACAAGCTCAACTTCTGCTGTGGCAAAGTCGGCTACTTGCTGCGGTGAGAACTCGAATCGAATGTAGTGAACCGATGCCGTGATGTCTTCCCGAGTGAGTTGTGCCTCGTGATCCTCGTCTACTACGCATCGCAGTTCATGGCCTGCAAAGCGCAGCACTAGTGAGCGTTGGATTCCCAACAGCTTGGGCAGCCACTCTCGGAGTTGTTCCTCAGAGGTGAGCTCTAGAAACAATGTTGCAGAGAGAGTTCCCGGTTCTGGGATGAGCGGGTTATAGGCAGCAAGTTGGGACAAGATGCCCTCATCGGAGAGGATCTTTTCTGCGCGGGCCATCTCCTGAATTTGAAATAAAATTGTCTCGCGATTTTCGAACAGCAAAGTAAGAAATAGCCCAAGACCAACGCGGCGGCGCTTTTTAAGGCTGATTATGTGTGACCGAAACTCGTCGCGAGTTCGCTCGTATTCCCGAAGATCGGCAATGTCGTTGAGCTTGAGTTTGCGAGTTGAGTTGAGTTCTTCGTCAGGTGTGATGGTCACGACTACTACTTTCGGATGGGAATTCTTCGGGGTGAGATGTGTCTCGCAGAAGTGCGAGATCCAAAGTGGATAGGCAGATCAGTCTTCACTCAGCCCATAAGCACGGGCCATCTGGGTAAGCGGGTGTACTGGCTGAGTGCCGGTCTCTAAGACGATGCCGCCGTTGGCAAGAGTGCAGTCCCCAGCAACAGCTTCTGAGTCTGCTTTCTTGATTGCAGTAGCCATCTTGCTAGCCACTTTGCGGCTGGCTTGGAGGTTCTCTTCGCGCAAACCCCATGTGCCGTCAATCCCAGAACATTCAGCAACAACCGTTATTTTAGTGCCGGTTAGTTTGAGCATGTCTCGGCTTTTAAGCCCCACGTTCTGAGCCCGGAGATGGCACGGGGCATGGTAGGTGGTGGTCTCTGGGACATGTCCTGTGAAATCACTTTCCAAGCCCTCACCGCCTGCAGCTTTGTCTTCGCGGTGAACCTTCATCAAGTACTCGGCAGCATCAAAGGAATGTTCTGCCACAAGCTCGGCATCTGGGCCCCCTACGTAATCCACGTAGTCCTTCTTCAGGATGTAGCCACAAGTGGGTTGCGGGACCACGACTGCCGGGTTGCTGCCTCGACGTTTCTCAGAGCGAATCCAAGTTGCCAAAATCTCAATATTGTTGCGAGCGTTTTTGACGAAGCTTTCGACATCTCCCTGGTGAAGAACGGGTGCTCCACAACAAACCTGCCCCGCCGGCAACTCACATGTGATGCCGTTATGTTCATAGACGTTGACTAGGTCTTTCCCTGTTCGGGTGTCTTGATACTCCACTAAGCAGGTTGGAAAAAGAGCCACACGCTGGCGTTCAGTTGTGCGAAGTTGCGGTGTGCGCTTCTTAAACCAAGTCGAGAAACGAGTGCGGGCAAACGGTGAGAGTACGCGTTCAGATGCGATGCCCGCTGTTGATTCAATGAGTTTTCGGGGGAGCGAATCTGGAGTTTCGATTGCTTTGTTTGCGAGTGGTGCTAGCGCTGAACCGACTCGACCAGTGAGGTCAGTATTTCCGAGTGCAAAATCTGTGAGTCGCTGCTTGACTGGGCGTTTACGGGTGTTATGAAGGACTTGTTCGGCTCTCATCATGAGTCTTGGAAAGTCCAGATCCCATTCGGACTGCCCAGGGATATAAGGACAGTTGACGTAGCAGAGCTTGCAATGGAAGCACTCATCCACAACCTGATCTTGTTGAGCTGAAGTCATGGTTGCAGCGTCCTGTTTGGGGTCTGCATCGATGAACTCAAAGAGCGTGGGGAAAGAACTGCAGAACTTAAAGCAAAGCCGACAGCCATGACACAGGTCATAGACCCGAGTCATCTCTTCTCGGAGATCTGCTTCAACTAGGTATTTGGGGTGCAGGGGATCATAGGTAGTAGTCACAAAATTCTCCGGAAAATGACTGGAAGGTGGGCCTGCCGTGGCAAGCCCACCCTCCTGTGAAGCGATTAGCTAAGTGAGGCTAGGCCCTCACCGAAACGCCCTGCATGGGACTTTTCGGCGCGTGCAAGAGTCTCAAGCCATTCAGAGACTTCCTCGAATCCCTCTTCTCGGGCAGTTCTGGCAAACCCTGGGTACATCTCTGTGTACTCGTAGGTCTCGCCAACGATGGCCGACTTGAGGTTGTCTTCAGTAGGGCCGACTGGCTCGCCTGTGGCTGGGTCTCCAACTTCGGCAAGGAAGTCGAAGTGGCCAAACGCGTGACCGGTCTCGCCCTCTGCAACGGAACGGAAGAGTGCGGACACATCTGGGTAGCCCTCGATGTCTGCCTTCTGTGCGAAGTACAGGTAACGACGGTTTGCCTGGCTTTCGCCTGCGAACGCCTCCTTCAAATTTTCTTCAGTTTTAGTGCCTTTGAGGCTTGGCATTTGTTTACCTTTCTTTGGTGTTGTTTGAGACTGTTTACTGATGCTGCACTGGGGCTTTTCTGGGGCTGTTCTGATTTTCGGGGCTCAGCAGGATTCGCAGCGGCCTCGAAGCAGAATTTCGGTTTCAGATACTCGAAACCCAGTTGGAAGAACCGAACTGAACTGTAAGGAACTTAAATCTGCGTCAACATCCCTGACTAAGCCGCAGCCCTCGCACACTAAGTGATGGTGGTGCTGTTCAACATTGGCATCAAAGCGGGCAGAGCCGGTGCCGAGTTCAAGATGAAGAATCTCGCCCATCTCGGTCAGGTCATTCAGGGTTTGATACACCGTGCGCAGAGAAATGGTTGGCATCTGTTCAGCCACTTGGGCATAGACAGCATCAGCAGTCGGATGCATATCATTATTGAAGAGAGCTCTAAAGACCGCTTGGCGCTGCGGTGTGACCTTGAGGCCACGCGCACGAAAGCGCTGGGTGAGTTCTTCTGGCGAATGCACAACCTCAATGTACCTAGCTGCAAGCTAGTTTGCAAACATTGTTGATAAGGAACCATTGCAATCTGGTGAGCATGAGCCAGTTTCGGACAACTAATTGCCAACTGAAGAGATAACCAACCGAAGCCAAAAACGGGTCCGCCTGAGATTCGGCCTAGGTCATTCAGTTCATCTACGGGCTTTCAATCAGTTCAATGGCAGTGGCTACTACTTGACTCTGCCGATAGTGGGCAACATCACCTGACAGATCGCAGGTACTCACCACCTTGGGGTGACCAGCGCAACCTCCAAGCTCAATGCGGAACGCTCCTGGCTCGCACACAAAATCCATCTGTTCATCGTAAAAAGCTAGGCGAGATGGATGAATCACAAAGCGCAAAGTTTGGGCCTCGCCCGCAGCAATCCTCAGGCGAGCAAATCCCACAAGCTGCCTCACTGGCCGAGCAACCGAAGCCACATCGTCGCGCACGTAGCACTGCACAACTTCGTCGGCATCGATCTGGCCAGTATTGGTTACCGTCACCTGAACCACGGTTGGCTCGGTGGTCGTTCCTTCTGAAAACATTGGTTCCGAGTAACTGAAACTCGTGGTGCTGAGGCCGAAACCAAATGGGTGGAGTGGGGTAGTGGGTGAGTCTGTGTACTCGCCCCAAAAGTTGCTGAGACCCCCACCAGATCGGTGGTTGTAATGCACGGGTAATTGCCCGACAGACCTTGGCAAGCTCACTGGCAGTCGGCCCGATGGTGCAACGTTGCCGAGCAGTAGGTCTGCAATCGCGCCGCCACCCTCACATCCGGGAAGCCACGCAAGCAGGGTTGCCGAACTAGCGGCTTCAACCGAGGCCAGGGTATGCACTCGTCCGGAAACCACAACCGCTATTGAGGGCGTGCCGGTGTTGTGAACTGCCTCTAGCAGTTCGACCTGAAGGCCCGTGAGTTCAAGCTCTGTCGCATCTCTCGCCTCGCCAACCGTTGCATCCAGAGTCAATCCCGAGCGGCCGCCTACACACACCACGGCAATATCGCATGCGGCTGCAAGGGTGACTGCCGCCTCAAATCCTGAGCGGTCGGTACCGGTTACTTCACAACCTTGAGCGAAGTGCACTGCAACATCCATGCCTGCAAGGGCTGTTTGCAGCCCGGCTAGAGCGGTAGTGATTTGGGGCAGATACGGACCGGGACTGAATTCCCCTGTTGCGCTTACCGAAGAATGGGGGGCGAGCGCAGATTCGTGAGGTTGTTGACTGGCATCAAAGAGCAACTCAAGGTGTGCTGGATAGTGATAGTCGCCCTCGAAGAGTCTGGGATTATCGCCGGCTGGCCCGATCACTGCGATGCTGGTGATTTTTTTGGAATCGAGAGGCAAAATCCCATCGTTTTTCAATAAGACAAGTGATTGCTGTGCTGCACAGCGAGCCAAAGATCTGCCTGCCGGAGTTCCAAACGCAGAGCTTGCGGCTGACTCGTCGACGAGTGGGGCTTCAAAAAGACCGAGAGCAAATTTCTGTCGGAGAACTCGACGTAGCGAGAGATCGAGAACTGCCTCGGGCACGATGCCAGCGCTGAGCAGCCCGGTGAGTTGGGCATAGCAATCCAGGGTTGGCAGCTCTTGATCAAGCCCAGCTAGCAGAGCCTTCGCCGCTGCCACACCCTTTGTAGCTGCCACTTTGTGATGAGTGACCAGCATGTCTACAGAGAAATAATCGGCCACTACGGTCCCCGCAAAGCCGAGTTCGTCTCTGAGTAGTTCCGTCAGAAGAGCTCGCGAGCCGGCTGGTGCGAGTCCGTCTACCGAGGCATAAGAGTTCATGATTGAAGCAATGTGGGCATCCCGAATGACGGCTGCAAATGGCTCGGCAAAAACCTCACGGAGTTCACGTTCTCCGAGTTGCACAGGGCCGTGGTTCAAGCCGCCGTCGCTCAGGCCATAACCAAGAAAATGCTTAGCGGTTGCGATGACACCCTGATGAAGATGTGTTCGAGTCGCCCCGCCAACTGCATCGTTCGCGTCAGCCTGTAAGCCGCGTACGTATGCAACCCCAAGCTCGGCAGTGAGAATTGGGTCTTCTCCGTAGGTTTCTTCTACACGACCCCAGCGTGGGTCGCGGGCAATATCTAGAACGGGCGATAAAGCTTGTCGAGCGCCCACTGCAAGCATCTCGCTTCGGATCTGCGTTGCGATCTGCTCCAGTAGGAGAGGGTTCCAAGTTGCCCCCAAACCAATTGCCTGAGGGAACGCCACGGCATCTCGAGCACAAAAACCTGCGACTGCCTCTTCGTGCACGACTGCTGGAATACCCAAACGGGTATGAGTAAGAAGCCAGTTTTGGATCTGGTTATGCAACTGTGCGATTCCTTCTGGGCGAAGGCCAGTTGAGGCAGCGATACGAGTGATCTGGCCAGTCCCGTTGGCCAACAGTCGCGCTGCGTTCACATCTGAAAAGCCCTGATCCGTCAGAAGTTCGGTAGACCAGACGCCGCCTAGTTGAGCAAGCTTTTCCTCCAAGGTCATGTAACTCATCAAGTCATCTACGCGATCCTCAATTTCTAAAGAAGCGTTGCGGTAACCAGCTTCTGGGGTTGGTACCTCAGTGGTTCGCGCTGCTGAGCTGTCTGTGGTCATTGAGTTCCCTCCTGTTGGACGATCCCTAGTTATGCATTCAGATTATTTGGCCGCTAGCGCCCGACCTGAGAGCAGATCTTTGAGCCGGCAACATTTTATGGTGCAGGCTCCGTGGCCTCGGCTGCGGTTTTTGCATCAAGAATGATGACTCCGGATAGAGCGGCCAGGACTAAAGAAATGCCAAGTACCTGAATTGCACTGACGGTCTGATCCAAAAACATCGCTGCGGTTATCGTCGAGATGACTGGCATAGCCAGAGTTATCAGCGAAGTAAGAACCAGAGTCGTGTGTGCGTGGGCCCAGTTCATCAGTATGTGTCCGGAGCCGGGCACAAGCACGATGGCAAGAATCCCGAGGGAACTTTTCCAGTCAAGGTGGTTCTCGGCTCGGAATAAATCTTGGGTCATTAACGTGATGGGAACCACAAACAAAAATGCGACCAGATTCATCACCGTCATATATTCAAAAGTATCGAGATGCCGCCGGGCCTTCTTAGAAGCAATGAAGTACCAAGCCCAGAAGAGCAAGGCAAGAACAGCCATAAGGTCGCCAAGGCCGAATCCAGATCCACTCTGGGCTGCACCAAAGGCAACTAAGGCCACACCGGCAGTAGCTGCAACCGAACAGATGATGTGTCTCAGGCGGATACGTTCCCCGAACATCACGGCTGCAAATCCAATAATCACGAGTGGTTGTAGCGCGCTGATAGTGGTTGCATTGGCAACACTCGTGAGGTGAATAGCTACGAAGAACGCTGCAATATCAGCACCGAAAGCAATGCCGCCTTCCCATCCGAAACGAAAGCTTCGGCTGCTCAGTCGGCCACCACTTGAATAAAGCACCACTGTGTAAAGGACAGATGCAAGACCTAAGCGGTAAAAGGCAATCGCCATGCCAGTCATCGGCACTGCGGCAATGATGGTGTTCCCTAGTCCCCAAGCGCAGACTGCAACGATTGCGGCACTCAAACCAATGGGGGTTGCTGCGGGGCTTGGACTCGGACTTCCGGGACTTCCAGATTTGCTACCGCCCCCTCCTTGGACTGCCGGTGAAGGATTGGCGGTTGGCATAACGCAAAGGGTAGTGGTGCAACCGTGATGCTTCGATCAGACTCGCTGCTTGAGCTGTTTGAAGGATGCTGAAGGCGACTGAGGACAAAGCGTCCGAGTAGCTTTAGGTGAATGAGCGAGATCATTATTTTTCATAACCCTGGATGTAGCACGTCGAAATATGCAGTCGAAGTAGCTGAGCAGGCAGGTGTTGATTATCGAGTAGTGAAATACATGCTTAAGGCCGAGCGGCCAAACGCAGAGCAACTAAATGAGATCCTTGACAAGCTTGAAGATCCGGCTACTGATCTCGTGCGTCGTGACGCCAATTTTACCAAATTGGGACTCACAGAACAGATGGTTCAGACCCGTCAACAAGTACTTGAAGTGCTACTCGAGCACCCAGCACTTTTGCAGAGACCAATTCTGGTCAGCGAAGACCTAGCAATTATTGGACGACCAAAAACTCGGGTGCCCACCTTCTTAGGTGTCTGAACTTATGGAGGGTGAATCATTATGAACAGAATGAGTCGTTCTCGACTCTCGACCTGGTGGTGGGAAATCTCCTACCGGGTAGGGCCCAACCTGTGGGTGACCCCGCTACTGATGGCAATTGGTTCAGTGTTGATCTTTGTCATCTCGATCTACATCGATAAGACCTTTGATCTTCAATCAAGTTGGATTCCAGATGGAGTACTCAATACCTCTGCTTCTGATGCTGCGATTTTGGTAACTGCTTTGCTTGGGGCAGTTGCAACGGCCTTGGCTCTTGTGTTCTCCACGAGTATTTTGACCTTCTCGCTGGCCACCTCGCAGCTGGGCCCGCGTTTAATTCGGAGGTTCATGAAGGACCCCGTAACCCAGATCACACTTGGGTTATTTCTAGGAACCGTGATCTTTAACGTACTTACTTTGTCTGCCATTCGGAACTCGAATATGGCCTCTCTCCCTAGCTTCACTGTGCTACTTGCTGAAGTCTTTTCGCTTGCTTGCTTTGGACTCTTGGTCTTCTATATTCATCGAGTTGCTTCAACTATTCAGGCCCCGAATGTGGTTGCCTCGGTGGTTGCAGACCTTGGCAAGGTACTCAAAGAATCTGCGGCGCTGATGGAGACATTCCCCCACGAGGCCGATGCAAAAAAGGTTGAGATGTGGCGCGGCCAAACTCGGGAATCAGGAGCGCATATCGCTGCAATCCAAACTGGCTATGTTGAGCTTATTGACTTTGAGCGCCTTGTTGATGCGGCGCATTCGGCGAATGCAGTCATTGTGCTGGCTCGTCGTCCCGGGCAGTTCACCCAGAATGGGCAGACTCTCGCTTGGGTAACACCTGTTATTGCTGCGAGCGAGGTTCAGCGCGTAGTAGCTGAGGCCGTTGAAATAGGCAGGTCTCGTAGTCTTCGACAGGACCTAGAGTTTGCCATTGCTCAGGTGGTTGAGATTGCCTTGCGCGCATTGTCTCCAGCTGTCAACGACACCTATACGGGCTTGACATGTATTGATTGGCTCGGTGCCGCCATGGTTCAAATAGGTATTTACCCTGAAGGCACTGGCGGCATATGCGACGAACATGGGGAACTTCGACTAATTATTCCCCCGCTCAGGTTTGAGCGAGTCCTCAAAACTGCTTTCGACTTGATCCGGCAATCCGGTGCAAACAACCCCGCTATTTTGATCCGTATTCTTGATGCATTATCTGCAATGGCTGTGGTGGTGCATGCTGAGCATCTTGGTCCGTTGCGACAGCAAGCTGACCTAGTGGTTGAGACCTGCCGTATGGGTCATTTTGTGAGCGGAGATAAAGAAGATATTGAGGCTCGATACGCCATTGCAGTAGCTGAAATAGAGGCTGCTACGGCGCCACCCCAAGTTTGATCCGCCAGATAGCCCAGGCTCCGCTAACTCAGGCTCCGTTAACTCAGGCTCCGCTAGCCCAGGCTCCGCTAACTCAGGCTCCGTTAACTCAGTTCCAGTTCAGCCAAGCTCACCATGCGGCCTTCGGTCAGTGAAATCTGTGCGGCCGCGCCCATCGCAACTGACCACAGACCGTCTTCTACCGTCACTAGTGCATCGGAACCGTTACGAATAGCGTTACAAAAATCGACGTGCTCCAAGTAACTCGCCCCATGATGAGCGCCAAGATAACCAACCGACTCTTCAGCCCCGATCAGCGAGGTGGTAACGGGCCAGTCGGTCCCGCGGGACCCAACAATAAGCTCCGCCTGCCTACCTCGAGAGAGTTCCATAAAACCGGGAATTTTGACCTCTACTTTGCCAAGATCACCCACGGCTACAAGTTCTTGTTCAAAGGCTGAGCCCTCTGCGAACATCGACAGATCAAGAGAGGCGCGAGCACCGTTTGCGAACTCCACGATGACATACGCATTGTCCAAAATGTCGGGGGTGCCTTGCGGATAATGCTCATCAAGATGGTTAACATCCTGAGCGCCAGAAGCCATAACTCGTAACGGCGCACTATGAATTGCTAGGCGCATCAGATCAAAGAAGTGGCAGCACTTCTCGACCAAAGTGCCACCCGTATTTGCGCTGAAACGGTTCCAGTTGTCGACCTTTTCTAAGAACGGGTACCGATGTTCGCGAATCGAAAGCATTCGAACCTGACCTGTAGAACTGCCGTTGGCTTTATCTGAACTGCTGAGTTCGGCCAAGAATCTTTGCACGGGAGGCATATAGCGATACTCAAGTCCTACCCAGACGATGCCCTGATGAGACTGTGCAGCAGCTTGAACTTGTAAACAGTCGTGAACCGTTGTGCACATCGGCTTTTCGATGAGCAGGTTCAGAGATGTATTCCATAGAGGTTCGAGTACCGAGTGGTGGGTAAAGTTTGGTGATGAAATCACCACTGCATCAAGCGATTCCTTGGCCAGCATCTCGCTTGTCGACGCATAGGAACTGACTTCGCTGCTCACCAAATTCTGAGCAGCAGCAAGCGAAGATAGCTCGGGATCTGCAAGAGCAACCACCCGAGCCCCGGGCAGGGCCTGCACATTGCGAATATGTTCTTGGCCCATCATTCCCACTCCGATGAACCCGTAACGAATCTCTTGTGTAGCGTCGGCAGCCTCGGTCATATGATCCACATTTTTACCCAACTGCCCCGTAGTTTCAGTCATGTTCACAGTGTCCCTCAACAGATGAGTATGGTGCGAGCCAATGATTACTGAATCTGGTAGCCCCGCAAACGGAGTGCAAATTACCGCTCCGACTGATGGCCAATTCGCTCTGAGTACCCAAAGGGCAACTCGCAGACTCGGTAGCTCAGAGCTTTTCGTTGGGCCGATTTCCTATGGCTGCTGGCGTATGGCCGAGGGTGATCGGGTAGCAGCTCGGGCGACAATAGAAACAGCTCTAGCGGCCGGATGGACGCTGATCGACACAGCCGATATCTATGGATTCGATGGCCAGAGTGGTTTTGGACGCGCCGAGATTCTTCTGGGAGAGGTTCTTGCGGAGACTCCTGAACTGCGAGAGCAAATGGTCTTAGCTACCAAAGGTGGCATCAGCCCCGGGGTTCCCTATGACAGTTCTGCGCAGTACCTCACCGAGGCATGTGAAGCCTCAGTTCGCCGCCTCGGTGTTGAGGTGATTGATCTCTATCAGATTCATCGACCGGATGTGCTGACGCATCCCGAAGAGATCGCTGCCGGGCTCATGGATCTGCATAAGCGAGGGCTAGTGAAAGAGTTCGGGCTTTCTAATGTCACCCCAAGTCAGTTTCGCCTCGTGCAGAGTTATCTTGATCGCCCCTTGGTAAGTACACAGCCTGAGTTCAGTGTTTGGCATAGCCAACCTGTGAGTGACGGCACCTTTGATCAGTGTCTTGAACTCGGCGTGACTCCATTGGCTTGGAGTCCTCTCGGAGGAGGACGAGTCAGCGCAAAAAGCTCGGCCGCTCTTGGAGTGCAGGATGATCCAGCCGGCAGTCTTCGGCAGGTGTTAGCTCAGCTTGCACAAACACATGGAGTGAGCGAGGCATCGATTGCGCTTGCCTATGTGCTGGCTCACCCGTCAGCTCCGATACCAATCATTGGCACCCAACGTCCGGAACGGATTTTGGAATCAGCCGAGTCGCTCACCCTGAAGCTGAGCCGCCAAGAGTGGTACTCGCTCTATCAAGCAGGAACTGGGGAACAGTTACCGTGAGGGATTCCAGCAGCAAAGAAAGCCCCGAGTTCGCATGGTTTTCTGCCCTATGCGATGACGACTTTGAGCAACTTGGCGTGCCTGCCCCCCATTTGCAAAGTTCCTTTGAGCACTGTGCTGAAATTGTGCGAACGGCAAGGGATCAGGGATTCGACAACATCTTGTTGCCCTCGGGTTATCAACTTGGCATTGATGCCCTGGTTTTTGCTGGCGGAATAGCGCCAGAGGTGAGGGGGCGAATGCGACTACTCACCGCTGTCCGTTGCGGTGAACTGTGGCCCCCGCAAATGGCCCGGCAACTTGCCACCCTTGATCAGATGCTGGGCGGCGGATTAACTATCAACATCATCTCGAGCGACCTGCCGGGCGCCCCACTCGAATCAGAGCCCCGGTATCGGCGAACGGCCGAGGTGATGACTATCTTGCGGCAGCTCCTGAATGGGCAAGCAGTTCAGCATCATGGTGAGTTCTTTGACTGTGAAGTGCAGGCACCACGGGTGTCCACAGTGTCTGGTCGCTGCCCTGATCTTTATTTTGGCGGGCACTCCGAACCAGCGCGACGAGTAGCCGCGGAGCATGCGGATGTGTTTCTGACCTGGCCAGATACTGAAGCGGCAGTTGCTGAACTCATTGCCGATATGCGCGGCCGAGCAGCCGCCGCAGATCGCAACCTTCGGTTTGGGTTTCGAACCCATGTCATCGTTCGAGAAACCGAGTCATTAGCGAAGGCTGCAGCGCGACAGTTACTAGCGGGCCTTGATGACCCGACGGGGGCAGAGATTCGTAGGCAGTCACTCGATAGCAACTCGGCAGGCGTTCGCCGGCAGGCAGAATTGCGAGAGGGTTCCGATGACGAGGGTTATATCGAGCCTGGTTTATGGACAGGCATAGGGCGCGCAAGATCGGGTGCTGGAGCGGCGCTCGTTGGCGACCCTGATCAGATAATCGCGCAGCTTCGCCGCTATCAGAACCTGGGTGTGGATTGCTTTATTTTGTCTGGTTATCCCCATATCGAGGAGTGCAAGCTCTTCGGGGAGTATGTGTTGCCGGCGTTCCGAACCAGCACTATCCGGTAGCTGACTCACTCATCAAATACTCGTAGCCCCGCACATTCACCGTTGAGGTCAGGAACTTCTTGCATGGGATCTTCAACGTTATCGAACTCAAGCTTGAGTGCTTTGGAGATGATTGCATGCATGTCGTAGGTGGTAGTGATGTAGGTCAGTTCCCAAATTTCAACATCTGAAAGTTCGTCTTTGAGGGCATCAAAGACCCCATCAGGAACTCTCCCGCCTTGCAGAACTAAACAGTCGGTATAGGCAAGTACGGCCCGCTCAATAGGGCTCCAACAGTCGGCTACTTGCCAGTGGGGGATTGCGCTTACTTGCTCCTCGGTCAGTCCGACGTCTCGCGCTGCTTTGCAATGTTGGGAGTACACAAAAAGTGAGGATCGTGCCCACCCGGTTCGGAGCTGTCCGAGTTCACGCAATACCGGAGAGATCTGTCGGTCAGGCGACCGGTAGAACTGAAGACCGGTTGCAATGTGGTCAAAGGCCTCGGGTGAGAGCGCTGTCACACTCCACCAGTCACCCGGGGTTCCCGAAGCAGTCCCAGGGTCTGTGGTCGGGTCGCGATCCCCAAAGAGCAGGCCGTACATCACCTCGCCAAACGGGTGTACTTCCGAACGTGGAACTTCGCGTAAACGTGGCACAACTGCCCTCCTGTTGAACCGAGCTCGTGACTGGCTGAGCTGAGTAAGTGACTGGGTACCACCGTAGCGAGATCACTTGAGTGGACGGGCTGATTCTGCAACCGAGAGTGAACTGCACCTTGATATGCCCGCTCCGTCCGTTCACCTACGCAGCCAGAAACCGAGGGCTACTAGAACGTGTTCTTGTTTTCGATTAGCTTGAAAGCATGCGTACAGAACTCTGCGATCAATTAGGTATCGAATTTCCAATTTTTGCTTTTACTCACTGCCGCGACGTTGTCGCCGCGGTGAGTAACGCCGGCGGCATGGGCATGCTCGGTGCAGTTGGCTACACCGTTGAACAACTCGAGACAGAGTTGGATTGGATTGATGCTCACACTGATAAGCCCTACGGCGTAGACGTGGTTATCCCTGGAAAGTACGAGGGCATGGGCGAGATGGATCCCATCAAGCTTGAGCAGGATCTCTTAGAGATGGTGCCGGATGAACATCGCCGATTTGTGAAGAAGATTTTGGCCGACCATAACGTGCCTGAACTCCCTGAGGATCAGCTCCCCCCAGCACTGATTGGTTGGACCGAGGCAACGGCTTCTCCGCTCATCGATGCTGCGCTTCGTCACCCCAAGGTGCGCCTGATTGCTAATGCTCTGGGAACTCCTCCAGCCGAGGTTATTGACCGTGTCCACGAGTCGGGGCGGCTGATTGCTGCTCTGTGTGGATCACCTAAGCAGGCCCTGCATCACAAGGATGCAAACGTAGACATCATCATTGCTCAAGGCACGGAAGGCGGTGGACACACCGGCGACGTTGGTTCGGTGGTTCTGTGGCCCCAGGTCATTGATGCAGTTGCGCCAGTGCCCGTACTTGCCGCAGGTGGCATCGGGACCGGCAGGCAGGTTGCTGCGGCCTTGGCAATGGGAGCCCAAGGCGTATGGGCTGGGTCAATCTGGCTCACCGTTGAAGAAGCCGATCAGGCTCCGGCTCAGGTTGAGTCGCTTCTTGCTGCAACGAGCCGAGACACCGTGCGGTCACGCAGTTGGACGGGCAAGCCTTGTCGTATGCTTCGCAACGAGTGGACTGATGCATGGGAAGATCCAGCAAATCCAGACCCACTCGGAATGCCTCTGCAGTTCATGGTGACTGGCGAGGCGGTGGCTCGTGGGCATCAGTATTCGCAGCAGGCCAAAGACGTGAACTTCAATCCCGTTGGTCAGATTGTGGGCAATATGAACAAGGTCCGCAAGACGAAGGACCTGATTGCAGACATGGTTGACGAATACCTTGAATGCTCCAACCGGCTTGAACGACTGAATGAGCGTGCTGCTAGCGCAGAGGTCAGCTGAAGAAAGCATGAGCCGAAGTGGTGTTCGGATCGATCACTCTCGAACCGAATACAGGATTCAGACTCGGTGGGTTATTTGACGATGATGTCGCGGCAGCCGAGTGAAGTGGATTGACCACTTGACTCATCAATTACTGTCACGCAAACGTTCCGCGTGCCTTTGCTGCCATCCCAACTCACCGAAAATCTGCCGTCCGTGGAGCGAGAATCGCGAGTCGCCTGCACTGTGCCCATGGTAGAAACAACTCTGACTAGCGGAGAGCCAGTGGGCGCCGATGACGTGCCACCAACGGTAATCCGTGTTCCTGCAGCGGAAGCAGTAGTGATGCTGCCGGTAGGCGGGGCAATCGAGGGTGCGGGGGCAGGAGCAGGAGCAGGGGCAGGTGCGGAGACAGGGGTGGAAACAGAGCCGTTTACTGTGAACTTGGTTGACTTGAGTTGTCGACCCGAGGCAACTTTTTGATTCACCAGTGATCTAAATGCTGCGCCAGTTAACTCTCTGCTTGACCCACTTAAGCCGCCAGTGCCAATAAGACGAATGGTGGCTCTGTCTACTCGCCCTGACACGCCAAGGGTTCCAAGAATTTGCACTGCGGTCATGTTGCCAAGCCCGAACCATGAGCCCAGTTCTGCACCGCTGAATGATCGAGTCCAAGAACCGTTGGGGTTTCCACCAGAAGTATCAAAGGGATCAGGAACACCCCGTAGGTATGGAACCTGTGAAACCCAGACATACTCAGAGTTTTCTGTGTGACCACCCGAAGAGGCCGAGTACACCGCGTCGATGAGTTGTGAGTTATAGGTAATCACTTGACCAGAAGTGGCGTTGACTGCGTTTTGCCAGTTTGAAACCTCAAATTTAGTTCCGGTGTAGGACTGATGAAGAACCGAACCGTACAAGTCGAAATCAGCAACACCCCGAACAGCAATCCGCTTCTGCGCAAAGGTTCGACCGGCAGTGGCCTGAGCTTTGAGTGCTTCTGCAGGCCAAGAAGAAGACATCTCGCCGAGGCCGTACAGGTACTGCTCCATTGGCAGACCCCAAATAACTGCTCGAAGACCGCCCGCTGCATCAGCCGAAATGCGCAACATGCCGTAGCGGTAGCTATAGCCCGGAGTGTTTACCTTGAGCGGGCCGCCAGCGCTCCAGAGCTGGATATCAATGCTCGGCCCCGTAACAGCGTTGAGCCCTCCCGACCAGACAATATTGTTACCCGATCGCGTGGCAGTAATAGTGGCCCCACCGGGGGCCCAACCAATGCCTTCGAATGCAGTGGACCCGCCAGTAGTCAACGTCAACGAACTTTGCTTTTCTGTCACCAAGACTCGAAGATCGTTGTTGATTGTTGTAGCTGAAGTAACTCTTGCACCTCGGTAATACCAGCTCAGAAAGTCGGCGAAAGAACTGCAATTCGCAGCCATCCCTCGTGCACCCCATTGGCTCATGCCAACTGCATG